>NZ_JBFAOJ010000088.1:0-39719 GCF_040675205.1 Streptosporangium sp. NPDC049644
CAGATGCAATACCAACCCGCGCTACTGGACGGCTTTGTCACCGAGACCAGACTGGCCCTCCAACCACCGTAACGTCCAGCTTTCATCCTCAGTACAAGGGGTTCCGGTAGTAATGGCTGTGAATCCAACGATGTTGCCGCTGATCTGCGGAGACTCCTTGGCAACATGATCATGTGGATGGCGGGTCAGGCTCTATCTACGCAGGTCAGACCCATATCCGTTGTAGTTTTCCGCGATTACTATGGAGACCCCTTGAATGGCATGCTCAGCGCGTGCTGGTGACGGAGATGCTGAAACTCGCCCCGAGCGCTGAGCAGCGCGAGGCGCTGCGGGCGACGATGCGGGCATGCAACGCCGCCGCCAACCGTGCCGCCGAGGTGGCGTTCGAGCACCACATCGCCAACAAGATCGCCTTGCAGAAGCTGGTGTACGCCGACCACAACGCTGCGATCAACATCGGTCGCAGGGCAGTGAGTCACGCTGCCGACGACGCGGCCTGAACCGTACCTGCCAGGTACGGCGAGGAGCTGCAAGCTCGGTCCCTTCAGGGCCGAGAAGCCGACGCAGGGGCGTACCGTGACGTGAACGCCCGCGATCCGCCCTCGTTCTCGCCGTGGCGCTCCCGAAATCCTCGGCGCCCCAAAGCCTCGCGAATCGCGGGCGTCCACGGCCCTCTCTGGTGGACGCAGGCGTTCGCCCGACGCGGCGCCGCAACCCGGTTCACCGGAGACGGTGTGCTCACGGCCGCCGGTCATGCCCCTCGAACAGGCCCGCCCCGCGCGGCCGACGTGGCCCGGCCGACGGACGCCGAGGCGAAGGCGCCGATGATCGGATGCGGACGGCGTCCGTCGCCGGCCAGTTCCGGCTGGAAGAGGGTGGCAAGGAAGAACGGGTGCTCCGGCAGCTCCAGGACCCGCACCAGCCCCGCCTCGTCGTGGCCGGTGAAGCGCAGCCCGCCCGCCTCCAGGGCGGGCACGTGGTCGGCGTTGGGGCCGAAGCCGCAGTAGTACCTTTCCACGGTCCTTTCGGCGCCGATGACCCTCTCGGCCAGTGACCCCGGCTTCAGCCGGACGGTGTTCTCATGGCCCGCCAGCGAGCACGCCAGCGGTAGCAGCAGGAAGTTCTCGGCATCCGGATCGTTCTCGGCGTGGGCGACGGGCATGTCCAGCACATTGCGTGCGTACTCCAGCAGGGCGTGCTGGAAACCCCCGCAGGTGCCCAGGAACGGGATGTCGTGCTCGCGGGCGGTGCGGACGGCGTTCAGTGCGCCGGCCTCGCTGCGATACGGGCTGCCGGGCAGCATCCAGATGCCGTCGAACCCCTCAAGGCCGGCGGTGTCGGTCGTGGGGATCCAGTAGGCGTCCAGGTTCAGCCCGTCGCGCTCGCGCAGCGCCTCCAGCAGCGTGGGGATGCGGGTGTGAGACTGGACGGCCGGTGACCTGTCGCCTACCAGGGCGATCCTCGCGGTGCTCATGCCCCGATCCTGGCCCGGCCGCCGGGGTAAGCGCCAACGATGATCCTTGCTGGGTCGATAAGCGATACTGATGCTTCGTGGACCCGCATCTGTTGCGCACGTTCGTGCTCGTCGCCGACCGGCGTTCCTTCTCCGCCGCCGCCGCCGAGCTCGGCTACACCCAGTCGGCGGTCTCCCAGCAGATCGCCGCGCTGGAGGCCGACCTGGGAGTGGTGTTGCTGAGCCGCCGTCCGGTAGTGCCCACTTTGGCGGGGGAGCGTCTGCTGGAACACGCCGGACCGCTGCTGCTGCGCCACCGGGCCGCCCGTGCCGACGTGCTGCGTGCCGCCGCGGGCCCGGTCGGGCGGCTGAGCGTGGTGGCCTCCCCGCTGGCCTGCGTCCCGGCGATCGCCCGGGGCCTGTCTTCGGCCGTTCTGGACGGGCTGGAGGTGCGGCTGCGCACCGTCGCCCGCGAGCGTGTCGCCGACGAGGTCGCCTCGGGCTCGGCCGGCCTCGGCCTCGTCGACGGGATCACCGCGCCCAGCGATCCGTTGCGGCTGCCGGATGTGGGGCCGCTGTCAGGTTTCGGGGTCGCCGAGGAAGAGCTGGTGGTGGTGTTGCCCGCCGGCCACCCGCTCTCACACCGCGACGGCCTGGCGCTGAGCGACCTGACCGACGCGCTGTGGTTGCGGGCGCCGGTCGCCGTACCGGTGGAGCGGCTGCGCGAGCTGGCCGGCGGGGGCGGGTTTCGCGCCGCGCTGCGCTACGACGGCGAGGACCTGCACACGGCGGTGAATCTGGCCGCCGCGGGCAACGGCCTGGTCCTGTTGCCCGCCTCGGCGACGGCCGGAGTGGCGCGGGGGGTGCCGCTGATCGCGCCGCGCGTGGTGCACCGGGTGGAGGTCGTGTACGCCGGGCCCGCAAGCCCGGCCGCCGCGCTCGCCGCTCAGCTGCGCCAGCCGCCCTCGTCCACCCCGCCGGGCACCTTCGCCCGCGGATCGTAGGGGGTACGGGTGAAGACGAAGGTGTTGAGATCCAGGTGGCTGGGTGAGCCGTCGGGCCCGCGGACCACGCGCAGGGTCTCACCCGCGTAGTAGCCCTCCAGTCCCAGCCAGGTCCCGTCGGCCTGGGCGGCGAACCGGGAGGCCCGGCCGGCGCCGCCGGCCGGGTTGAGGCAGACCCCGCCTTCAGGCAGCAGCCGCAGCACGTAGGCGCTGGGCCCCCAGTACCACGGGCCGGTCAGCTCCAGCAGGCCCGCGTCGTCGGCGACGGGCGCCCACTCCTCGGGCAGGCGCGGCTCGTGCTGGTCGAGGATCGCCAGCAGGTCGGTCAGCAGGTCGCGGCTGACACCCGAGGTGGAGTTGGCCGTGAACAGCACGCCGACCCTGTCGGAGGGGTCGGCCCACACCGTGGCCAAGAAGCCCGGCATGGAACCGGTGTGACCGGCCAGGCGGCGGCCGTTCGCGCGGGCCAGTTGCAGCCCCAGGCCGTACCCGCCGGTCCAGGCGTCGCCGTCGTCGACGGTCGCGGGTTCGCGCATCTCGGCCACGGTGGCCGCATCGAGCACGTCGCCGGTGTCGCCGGCCACGAACGCCGCCCACCGGGCGAGGTCGGCGGGGGTGGACCACAGCTGCCCGGCGGGAGCCATGGCGAGCGCGTCGTGCTCGGGCTCGGGCAGCAGTACGTCCGCCCAGGGATGCACGGCGTAGCCGTGCGCGTGCGGCGCACGCGGCCGGGTCGTGGTGTCGCGCATGCCCAGCGGCCGCAGGATCTCCTCCTGCACGGCTCGCGCCCAGCTCACGCCACGATGGCGGGCCACCAGCTCGCCCAGCAGGGCGAAGCCCACGTTGGAGTAGTGGTAGCGGCGCCCGGGACGGTGCTTGGCGGTGTCGGGCCCGAGCGCGGCGACCAGTTCCTCGGCCGGCATGCCCGGGGTCCGCTCCCACCACTGGCCCGGCGACTCGGCACTGAGCCCGGAGGTGTGCGACAGCAACTGGGCGACGGTCACCTCGCCGACGCCGATCCCGAGGCCGGGGACGTGCTTGGAGACCGGGTCGAGTAGATCCACCCTTCCCTCGTCGCGCAGGCGCATGACCACGACCGCGACCAGGCTCTTGGTGATCGAGCCGATGCGGTACTGGGTGAGGGGGGTGGGGGCGGCCCCCTCCACCCGGCCTCGCGCGCCGAACCAGGCGAGCTCCCCGTCGCGCACCACCGCGGCGGTCAGCGAGGGCAGGCGCCCCTGGGACTGCTCCACCGCGACCCTGCGCAGCAGCGCGCGAGCCGTACTCTCCAGAACCGGCGACATGAGATGCCCCTCCCCGACACGACAAAAGTGCCCCCAGGTTAGTGCCGCCCGGGCCTGGAGGGCATCGCCCGCGGCTCCGCCTGAGTGATCGCCGTGTACGGCTCGCGGTGGTATGCAGGAGATGCCGGTTCAGGCCCCGGCCAGGAAGTCGCCGATCCGGCCGGCGACGGCGGGGTAGTCCTCGGCAAACCAGATAAGTGGCTGGCGGCCCTGCTCTCGACGAGTTCGGCCCTGGGCAGGCGGGCCGTCAGCGATTTCCCCGAAGGCCAGGACGAGCCAGGCGGAGGCTGCGACCGGCTGCCCGAAGGCCCCCCGCGGGAAAAGGGACCTTCGGCTCTGACCGCGGCCCCCCAAGGACCCTGGTACGCCGGGCGGGCATGACGCACGGTGGGGGCAACACCACGGGGGAGGTGGCCCGATGAGTTCCTTCGGCTACCGGATCCGGCGCCGTCTGCGCCTGCATCGGTTCGACGGCAACCCTCTGCGCAGGCGCTCGGACCGGATCGAGACAGTCGCCCTGCTGGTGAGCCTGCTGCTTTTCGTCGCCGGGCTGTGGCCGGCGGCCGGGCTCGGCCGGCAGGCCTACCAGGACGGCCTGCGGGCCGAGCTCACCGCCCCCTACCGGCGGGCGGTCGCCGCCGAGGTCGTGGACAGCGCCCGCCCGGTGGAGCCCGGCTTCGGCGGGCAGGTGCGCACGGTGCGCTGGAGGCCGGCGAACGGGCCCCCGCGCACCGGCCAGGTCGTGCTCCCCGCGGCGCTACCGGCCGGCTCGCGCATTGAGATCTGGTTGAACGCCGAGGGCAGGCTCACCGATCCGCCGCAGAGCCGTGTGGAGACGGTCACGGTCGCCGCGCTCACCGCGATCGCAGTGATGGTGTGTGTCTCGACGGTCTCGCTGGTATTCCTGACCGGCCTGCGGGTGCTGCTGAACCGCCACCGTGACGCCGAATGGGAAAGGGCGTGGTCCCGCGCCGACCAGCGATGGCACCGGCCGAAGCAGGGCTGACCTCTGCCGTGCCGCCCGCTCCGGCGAACACCGACTGCGGCAGTTGGGGTCGCGGCCCCAGGCTCACCGCTGAGACACGACGGGAGGGCCGGATCCACGCGCCTGCACCGCTTGGACCGCCGGCTGTGTCGCGGGGGCCGGCCCAACCGCCTGGCGCGGGCGGTCAACGGGGTCTGGGGCACCGTGCTCGCAACCGGGATCCTGCAGCCGGACCGGATGGTGACCCTGCGGGTGCTGGGCCGGCGTGGCGGCGCCGGTCACCGACCCGGACGCCAGGGAGGCAAGGACCTGTCTCACCTGGACTTCAGGGCTTTCGGCCCTACCGTGACTCGGCTACATGACGAACACTGCGGGGGGAGGCGGCGGAACCGCCGAGGAGGCCAGGTTGATGATCACACGGATTCGGCTGCGCCTCCGGCATGCGACGGGTAAGGCGAAGTCAGGACCTCCGAACGAGCCGACACCGACGCCTCCGCCGTCCACCGGCTGGCGACGCTGGCTGTTGCCGATCGGCATGGCGTTGATCGTGCTGTGGCTGCTGGTGCCTCTCGCGTTCACCGGGCCGGCGGCCGCTTCGTACTCCTACACCGACTTCGTGACCAAGGTGAGCACCGGACAGGTGAAGGCGGTGACAATCGACGATCAGGGTGCGGTGTCCGGCAGCCTGAACAACGGCACGAAGTTCACCACTCAGATCCCCACGGCACTCGACGTCGGCCAGCTGGAACCCCGGCTTCGAGCTGAGCACGTCCAGATCACCGCGACCCGGGCGGACAACTCGCTGTCGTCGATCCTGGCGGGCTTCCTGCCGCTGGCGCTGTTCATCGGCCTGATCATGTGGATGGGGCGGCAGGCACAGCAGTCTCTGGCCGGCGGTCTCGGAGGCTTCGGCCGATCACGAGCGAAGATCATCGAGGCGCAGCGGCCGACGACCCGGTTCGGCGACGTCGCCGGCTATGACGGCGTCAAGCAGGAGATCAGCGAGGTGGTGGACTTCCTGCGCGCGCCCGACCGATACGCGGCGGCGGGGGCGAAACCACCCCGAGGGGTGATCATGGTCGGCCCGCCGGGGACCGGCAAGACACTCCTCGCCCGGGCGGTGGCCGGTGAGGCGTCCGTGCCGTTCCTGTCGGTCACCGGCTCGGGATTCGTGGAGATGTTCGTCGGCGTGGGCGCTTCCCGGGTCCGCGACCTCTTCGACGAGGCACGCAGGCGTGCCCCCTCGATCATTTTCATCGACGAGATCGACGCCATCGGCGGTCGCCGCGGCAGGACGACCATCGGCGGTAACGACGAGCGAGAGCAGACGCTCAACCAGTTGCTGGCGGAGATGGACGGCTTTGATCAGAGCAGCGGGATCGTCGTGATGGCCGCGACCAACCGGCCCGAGACCCTTGACCCGGCCCTGCTGCGCCCCGGCCGTTTCGACCGGCAGGTCACGGTCCCTCTGCCCAACCAGGCCGAACGCACGGCGATCCTGGCCGTGCACGCCTCCGGCAAGCATCTGGCCCCGGACACCGATCTGGGCGTGATCGCCCGCGCCACCCCGGGATTCTCCGGCGCCGACCTGGCCAACCTCGTCAACGAAGCCGCGATCAACGCGGTCAGGGCGGGCCGCACGACCATCGACGCCCAAGATCTCGACTCGGCACGCGACCGGGTGCTGCTCGGCCGGCGGGAGACCTCCAACGCCCTGCTCCCGCAGGAACGGCGCGCGGTGGCCGTACACGAGTCCGGGCACGCCCTGCTCGCCGCGTTGTGCGAGAACGCCGATCCGGTCGCGAAGGTGACCATCCTGCCCGCCGGCCCGACCCTCGGCGTCACCGAGCAACTGCCCGAGGCCGAGCGGCACCTCTACAGCGAGAGCTACCTGGCCGACCTGCTCGCGGTGCGGCTCGGCGGCCGGGCCGCGGAACTGGTCGTCTTCGGGGAGGGTTCCACCGGCGCCGCCAACGACCTCGCGGCCGCCACCCAGATCGCCACCCGCATGGTGCGCGACTTCGGCCTGTCACCCGCGCTCGGTCCGGTCGGCTACTCCTGCGCCGCTCCTCAGTATCTCGGCGAGGACGTCGAAGACCTCCGGCACAGGTCGTACTCCGAACGGACCCAGCAGATCATCGACGAAGAGGTCGCCCGGTTGCTCAGCGGGGCGGAGAGACGCGCCGTCGACCTGCTGCGCGCCCACCGTGGCGCCCTCGACCGGCTCGCCGTGATCCTGGTCGAACGCGAGACCGTCGACGGCGACGTCGTCGGCGACGTGCTGCGAGAGGAACAGCGGGCGGTCGCCTCCCTGAAGGCCAGCGCCGGTTGAACCGCGAGCTTCTTCGCCACCCGCGCTCTCGCAGGGTGCCCGGCCGAAAGGGAGGGCCACGCCCTCGGTGCCGGCCCTGATGACAGTCAAAGTGATCATGGTGATCGCCCCCATGGGCTGCCCTGCTTCCGCCCTGCTTCCGCGCTGCTCAGGGGTCTTGTACATGGATAGGGCAGAAGGCCCCGACCGGGTGGGACTTCCGTACCTGCCGCCCCTGCCGGGCCGGTCACATGCTGGAACGACATCCTCACCGCCGTCGAGGAGGCTGCGATGACGTGGGATCCGATCCCCAAAAGCCGGCAGCAGGCCGACGGGGCCAACCTGACGGACTACGAGCGTGAACGCCGTGAGTTCTCCTGGCGGGCGGCCCGGCGATCGCTGCGTGGCCTGCCCGGCGGCCGGGGCCTGAACATCGCCTACGAGGCCGTGGACCGCCATCTGGACACTCCCCGATGCGACCAGGTGGCGCTGCGGTGCGTCGGCAGGGACGACACGGTGACCGAGTTGACCTACCGGGACATGCACCTTGCCACCAACCGCTTCGCGGGCGTGCTGCGCGGGCTGGGGGTGGGCAGAGGCGAACGAGTGTTCACGCTGCTCGGCCGCGTGCCCGACCTCTATGTCGCCGTCCTCGGCACGCTGAAGAATCTCAGCGTGCTGTCGCCGCTTTTCTCCGCCTTCGGCCCCGAGCCGATCCGTGAGCGGCTGCGCCTCGGCGACGGGCGGGTGCTGGTGACCACTCCGGAGCTCTACACGCGGAAGATCGCCGCGATCCGCGAGTCCCTGCCCGCTCTGAAGCATGTCCTGCTCACCGGGCACGGACCCGCGCCTGAGGGCACCTTGTCGCTGGGCGAGCTGCTGGCCGGGGCACCCGCCGGGTTCGAGATCGTGCCCACCGATCCCGAGGACATGGCGCTCCTGCACTTCACCAGCGGGACCACCGGCAGGCCGAAGGGGGTGGTGCACGTGCACGAGGCCGTGCTCGCCCACCGCGTCACCGCGGCCTACGCGCTCGACCTGCGGCCTTCGGACGTCTTCTGGTGCACCGCCGACCCCGGTTGGGTCACCGGCATGTCGTACGGCGTCATCGCGCCCCTCAGCCTCGGCCTCACCCTCGTGACCGACGCGGGCGAGTTCGACGCGCGACGCTGGTACCGCGTTCTGCAGGACCAACGGGTGAACGTCTGGTACACCTCACCGACGGCGCTGCGCATGCTCATGCGCCACGGCGGCGCCCCCGCCTGCGAGTACGACCTGTCCGGGCTGCGGTTCGTCGCCAGTGTGGGAGAGCCGCTCAATCCCGAGGTGGCCGTCTGGGGCCTGCACACGCTCGGCCTGCCGGTCCATGACAACTGGTGGCAGACGGAAACGGGCGCCATCATGATCGGCAACTTCGCCGCGACGGACATCAAGCCGGGCTCCATGGGACGCCCGCTGCCCGGAATAGCGGCGGCGGTGCTGGAGCGCGGCGAGGACGGCCGCGCCCGCGTCGTCGACGGGCATGTACGGGTGATCGAGGAGCCCGGGGCCGAGGGGGAACCGCCCTGCGCCCCGGCCGGCCCTCGATGTTCCGCGGCTACCTGAACGAGCCGGAACGGTATGCCAAGGCGTTCGCCGGAGGCTGGTACCTGTCCGGCGACATCGCGCGTAAAGACGAGGACGGGTATTTCTGGTTCGTCGCTCGCGCCGACGACGTCATCAAGTCCGCCGGCCACCTCATCGGGCCGTTCGAGGTCGAGAGCGTGCTGATGGAGCACCCCGCCGTCGCCGAAGCCGGAGTGATCGGCAAGCCCGACCCGGTGGCCGGTGAACTGGTGAAGGCCTTCGTCACGCTCAACCCCGGGTTCGAACCCGGCGACGGGCTCCGGCTGGAGCTGATCGCCTTCGGCCGCCGCCGGCTGGGCGCGGTGGCCCCCAAGGAGATCACCTTTGACCAGAGTCTTCCCCACACCCGCAGCGGCAAGGTGATGCGCCGCCTGCTGAGGGCCCGTGAACTCGGCCTGCCCGAAGGCGACACCTCCACTGTCGAACGCCCCGTCCCCATGGTCGCGGACCGCCTGAAGCCTCTCGCGTCGCCCGAGCCGCCGTGAACGCGGCAAGGACGCATCCGGGCTCAGCCCGTTTCCGCGCGGGCGGCCAGGAAGCCCGCCCCGCCCGCCACGGTGGTGAACGCGGGGTAGTCGTCCTCCTCGATACGCAGACCGCTGGTGGCGCTCAGCGTCTCCACGTAGCCGAGGAAGTCCAGCGAGTCCATCTCCAGGACCTCGCGGACGTCGGCGTCCGTGGCCAGCCCCGCCAGGTCGGCATCCGGCACCACCCGCAGCAGAGCGTCTTCGATGATCTCCTGTGCCTGTCGCGGGGTCACAGCGCCTCCGGGTGGCTGAGCAGCCGGTCCACCGCGGTGAGGAAACGGGCGCCGACGTAGCCGTCGGTGGCCCGGTGGTCGGCGGCGAGAGTGACAGTGACCAGGGGGGCGGACGCCGAGCAGCCCGCCGACGGCCCAGGGACGCTCCAGGATCTTGCCGAAGCCGACGAGGGCCACCTGCGGTGGGTAGATGACGCCGTGAACCGCTTCGACCCCCCCGGTCGCCCAGGTTGGTGACGGTGATGGTCGCCTCGGTCATCTCGGCGCCGCGCAGCCGCCCGGCGCGGGCCCGGCAGACCAGGTCCTTCAACGCGGCCATCAGGTCTGCGAGATCACGGCCGGCGGCGTCGTGAAGGGCGGGCGCGATCAGGCCGCCGCCCTTGAGGGAGATCGCCACTCCCAGGTGCACCGCCTCACCGGGGGCGAAGGCGTCGTCGAGCCAGAAGCCGTTCAGCTCCGGGACCTCCCTGGCGGCGCGGGCGGCCGCCGCCAGGAGCAGGGCTACGGGAAGCAGGCGCCGAGCCACCGGCAGGTCCCGGTTACGCCCGCGCAGCCACGCGAGCGCGGTTCCCATGTCCACGGTCGTGCTCAGGTGGTAGTGCGGGATCTCCCGGTTGGATCTGGTCATCGCCCTCGCGATCGCCTGACGCATCGCGTCTCGCCGACGCTCCAGGCCAGGTCCCCGCACGGGCTGCGCACCCGCGAGGAGCGCCGTCCGTTCGGATGCGGCTCGCGCCGTCCCCTCTCCCGGCCCCGGCCGGGCGCCGCGTGCGGCCACAGTGCGCACGTCGCAGGCGCGAATCGCCCCGGTGCGGCCTGTAGCGGGGACGTCGGCCAGATCCACGCCGAGTTCCAGGGCAAGCCTGCGGGCCAGTGGCGATGCCCTCACCCGGGCGGGGACGCCGGTGCGTTCGACATCCGCGCGGGTCACCCGGCCCCCCGGCCCCGTCCCGTGCACGACCGTCTCCTCCACCCCCCGTTGCTCGGCCAGATGCCGCACGAGCGGTGAGGTGATGGGCGACGGAGCACGCGGCTCACCCGATTCCGGCTCACCGGCGGACGGTGCGGTCCTTCGCCGCGCTCGCTCCTGCCCGAGGGCGGCGGCCGCCGGCCGGCGGCCGGGCGGACGGCGCTTGGCGGTGGCCGAGGCGGCGGTGATGACGGCCAAGGGTGTCCCGACGGGGACCCGTTCGCCGATCCCGGCCACCAGGCTCTCCACCGTGCCGGTGTGGAACGACTCGACCTCGATCAGAGCCTTGTCGGTGTCGATCACAGCGACGGTGTCGCCCCTGCGGATCCGGTCCCCGGGTTTGACCAGCCATTCGGCGACGGTGCCCGACTCCATGTCGGCACCGAGCGAGGGCATCACGAACTCCCACCGCTCCTCCGTCATGAGGTGACCACCTCCCGCACGGTCGTGACGATCGCGGCCACCTGGGGGATGGCCGCCTCTTCCAGGTGGCGGGCGTAGGGGATCGGGACTTCGGCACCGCACAGCCGTCCGATCGGCGCGTCCAGGGTGTAGAAGGCCTGCTCGACGATCCGGATGCCGATCTCGGCCGACAGGCTGCCCGAACGCCAGCCCTCGTCGACGATGACGGCCCGGTGCGTCCGGCCGACCGACTCCATGATCACGGTGTCGTCGAGAGGGCGCAGGACCCGCAGATCGATCACGTCCGCCTCGATGCCCTCGGCGGCGAGCGCGTCGGCGGCCGACAGCGCCTTGGCGACGGTGCCGCCGTAGGCGATCAGTGTGACGTCCCCGCCGGACCGCCGCAGCGCGGCGCGGGTGATGTCCACCGGCCCGGGACGCACCACCCCCGACATGGCGTACAGCCCGCCGTGCTCGAAGATCAGGACAGGGTCGGGGTCCTCCAGCGCGGGCCAGAGCATGCCGCGGGCGTCCTCCAAGGTGGCGGGGGCGAGGATCCTCAGCCCTGGGATGTGGGCGTACCAGCCTTCCAGGCTGTGCGAATGCTGGGCGGCGAGCTGCCGCCCAGCGCCGGTGGTCATCCGGATCACCAGTGGGACGTTGAACTGGCCGCCGGACATGTGCAGCAGCGTCGCGGCGTTGTTCAGGATCTGGTCCAGGGCCAGCAGACTGAAGTTGACCGTCATGATCTCCACGATCGGCCGCATTCCGCCCAGTGCCGCCCCGATACCGGCACCAACGAACGCCGGCTCCGACAGCGGGGTGTCACGGATGCGCTCGGGACCGAACTCCTCCAGCAGTCCCAGGCTCACCGCGAAGCAGCCGCCGTAGGCGCCGATGTCCTCGCCCATGAGGAACACGCGCTCGTCACGGCACATCGCCTCGCGCATGGCCTCGCGATACGTCGTGGTCTGGCTCACCAGGCCACCCCCACCGGCCTCACGGTCGTCGTGCCACCGGCGGGCGGCCTCTCGCTGTAGAGGAAACGGGTGAGGTCCTCCACCGGCTCGACGGGCGCCTGCTCGGCGAAGGCGATCGCCTGGTCGATCTCCGCGGACACCTCCTTCTCCAGCACGGCGAGATCGTCATCGACGATCTCCCGCGCAGCCCTCATCCGCGCGACGAGGGCGTCGATCGGATCTCGCTTCTTCCACCGCTCGATCTCGGCCTTGTCCCGGTAGCGGTCAGGGTCGTACATCGAGTGCACGCGGAAGCGATAGGTGCGCAGTTCGAGGAAGTGCGGCCCGGCCCCGGCGCGGATCGACTCGACGGCCCTGGAGGCGGCGTCGGCGACCGCGTAGACGTCCATCCCGTCCACCGGCCAGGCCGCGACGTCGTAGCCCGCCGCCCGGAGCGCCAGATCGGTCTCGGCATGGGATCTCGCCAGTGCGGTGCCCATCGCGTACAGGTTGTTCTCGCAGGCGAACAACCCCGGCAGCCGCCAGAGCGCGGAGAGGTTGAGACACTCGTGAAACTCGCCCTCGGCCACCGCGCCGTCACCGAAGAAGCACGCCGTCACCCGGCTCCTGCCCCGGAGCCTGTCGGCCAGGGCGAGCCCGACAGCCAGGGGAAGGCCACCGCCGACGATCGCGTTGCCGCCGTAGAAACGGCGGGCGGCGTCGAAGATGTGCATGGAACCACCCCGGCCCCGGCTGCATCCCGCGGCCTTGCCGTACATCTCGGCCATGATCGCCGTGGCCGGCACCCCGCGGGCGAGTGCGTGCCCGTGCTCGCGGTAGGTGGAGACGACCGCGTCATCCGGGGTGAGCGCGTGGCAGACCCCGGCGGCCACCGCCTCCTCCCCGATGTAAAGGTGCATGAATCCGCGGATCTTCTCTCCGCTGCGGTGTGGTCCGCGTCCTGTGTTTCACTGCCATGGGTCTGCCCTCGCCTGCGCGTACCCGTCTTGTCCACTGTCGACGACGTGTGACGGGGTCGGGCAGAGACGAAGGTCCCACGCCTGTGTGACGGTCTCCTCTATGCCGGCGGGCCCTGCCCCGTGAACGTGAAGGCATTCCGGTCACGGATCGGACACAACCGGGCCTGACGTCCTGTGACGTGCGTTCTGCCGGCCTCGCGCCATGTCGGGCGGGCCCGCCCGATCCGCCAGGACGCCTCCTGGGACGTGGACTCCATCTGGACGCGCTTTCCCCTCCTGCCCGGTGTCGGCGAGGGCGACGCCGACCTCCGGGACGCCCTTGTCGTACGCCGGCAGGCGCCCGAGGTTTCGTACGGGACCCGCGTAACGGTGATCTACCCCGCGTTCACCTTGGAGCGGGCGCCGCGCCCGGGGGGGCGGGGCCGCGCGGGGAGGACGTCAGAGCAGCAGGCGCACCGCGGCGAGCAGGGTGAGCCCCAGCGTGACGCGTTCGAAGAGCGTCCGGTCGATCCGGCCGATCACGGCACGCCCGGCCGCGGCCCCGGCCAGCACCGCGGGGGCGCCCAGCGCGGCGAACAGGAGGGTGGACGGGGTGATCAGGCCGAGCGCGACGCTGAACGGCACCTTGAAGGCGTTGATCGTCAGGAAGAACCACGCGCTGGTCCCCAGGAAACCCAGCATCGGCAGGCCCGCCGCCAGGAGATAGACGGCCATGATGGGCCCCGCGGCGTTGGCCGTCATGGTGGCGAAGCCGGCCAGCACACCCGCCAACGCCGCCACGGGGCGGTGGTGGGCCAGGGAGTCCTCCTGCGCCCGGCGCCGGTTCCACAGGTGAACGACGACGATCACCACCAGGATCACGCCGATCAGCCGCCTCATCTGCGCGTCGTCGACCCAGCGCACCACGAACGCGCCGGCCACCACGCCCAGGGCGACCCACGGAAAGAGCCTGATCAACCTGGGCCAGTCGGCATGGCGGCGGTAGGAGAATACCGCGACCATGTCGCCGACGAGCAGTAGCGGCAGCAGCGTGCCCGTGGACTGCCTGGTCGGCAGCACGAGCGCGAACAGGGCGATCGCCACCGTCCCCGCTCCGGAGACGCCGGTCTTGGAGAAGCCCACGAGGAACAGGGCGGCCGACAGCACCACCCACTGGACGGCGTCAAGGGAGAGCATCGGCCTCGCCGGAAACAGGGCACGAAAGGGGCGTACCTGATGTAAAGGGTCGGAGGCGACGGTACATGACGCGTCAGCGGACAGCGTCTTCGACGTCTTCGGCCCGCACCTCGCCGGGATGCCCGATACCGGCCGTCCCGAGAAGACCCCCGCAGTGCTGAGAGACCTACCGGCCACCGGCCACCGGCCCGTGCGCCCACCTCGCACGAAGCCCATGGGCACCCATGGTGAACTCCCGCGGGCGTCCCAGGCTCCACCGGCGGGAGCAGGTGAAAGTTTCACCCCCGCCCCGGGCGCACGAGCACCGGATCACCTCTCGCCGGCGCCTGGTAACCGCAGATGGGAAGGGAGGCGGCGGGCACCGGAACCTCTTCGGGCACCGAGGCCACCCCATCCCCCGATGGCTCCGGGAGGGGATTTTCGGTATGTGATGAAAGTTCTGAAAGCGCTTTCCGAACTCGTGTCCGCTCAACCACAAGGGGAGAGCATGTCCCGATCATCACCACCGTCCCCGCGCCGCCTGCGCGTGATCTGCTCGGCGGCCGCGCTCGCACTCGCCGCGAGCCTGGCACCGGTCCTGGTCGCCCAGGCCGCGGCGGCCGGCTGCCGCGTCGACTACTCGGTGTCCACCCAGTGGTCGGGAGGCTTCACCGGCAACGTG
The DNA here is from genome assembly GCF_040675205.1 of Streptosporangium sp. NPDC049644. Lineage (NCBI taxonomy): Bacteria > Bacillati > Actinomycetota > Actinomycetes > Streptosporangiales > Streptosporangiaceae > Streptosporangium > Streptosporangium sp. NPDC049644. The sequence continues at coordinate 14,592 of NZ_JBFAOJ010000088.1, forward strand.
GCGCTCACCAACCTCGGTGACCCCGTCAACGGCTGGACCCTGAACTGGAGTTTCGCCGCCGGACAGCAGGTGAGCCAGGCATGGAACTCCACCGTCACCCAGAGCGGCACCCAGGTCAGCGCCACCGACGCCGGCTACAACGCCGCGATCGCCACCGGCGCAGGCGTCTCCTTTGGTTTCAACGCCTCCTGGAACAACTCCGCGAACCCGGCGCCGACGGTGTTCACACTCAACGGCGTCGCCTGTACCGGCTCGACCGGCCCGACCCCAACACCCACTCCGACGGTGACCCCCACTTCCTCCGCCGGCGCCCGGCAGGTCGAGGACCTCGACCGCGGGCTGATCAGCGCCCGCTCCGGCAGCGGCAACCTCATCGCCTGGCGCCTGCTGGGCACCGACCCGGCGGACGTGGCCTTCAACCTCTACCGGGGCTCGACCAAGCTGAACGCCTCACCCCTCACCGCCTCCACCAACTACTTCGACTCCGGCGCCGCGGCCGACGCCTCCTACACCGTGCGAGCGGTGGCCGGCGGCACCGAGCAGGCCGCCTCCGAATCCTCCCTGCGCTTTTCCGGCGGCAACTACCTCGACGTGGCGATCCAGCCCCCAGCCGGGGGAACCACACCCGACGGCGTCGCCTACACCTACACCGCCAACGACGCCAGCGTGGGCGACCTCGACGGCGACGGCCGCTACGAGGTGATCCTCAAGTGGGAGCCCACCAACGCCAAGGACAACTCCCAGTCCGGCTACACCGGCAACGTCTACCTCGACGCCTACCGGCTGACAGGCGAACGGATGTGGCGCATCAACCTCGGGCGCAACATCCGCGCGGGCGCGCACTACACGCAGTTCCAGGTCTACGACTACGACGGTGACGGCCGGGCCGAGGTCGCGATGAAGACCGCCGACGGCACGGTGGACGGCATCGGCACCGTGATCGGCAACTCCTCCGCCGACCACCGCAACTCCTCCGGCTACATCCTGTCCGGCCCCGAGTACCTGACCATGTTCAACGGGCAGAACGGCGCGGCACTGTCCACGGTCAACTACGACCCGCCCCGCGGCACGGTCTCAGCCTGGGGCGACTCCTACGGCAACCGCGTCGACCGGTTCCTGGCCGGGACCGCCTACCTGGACGGCACCCGGCCCAGCCTGATCATGGCCCGCGGCTACTACACCCGTACCGTCGTGGCGGCCTGGGACTTTCGCAACGGCTCCCTGACTCAGCGCTGGAAGTTCGACTCCAACAGCGCGGGATCGGCCTACACCGGGCAGGGCAACCATCAGCTCTCGGTCGCCGACGTCGACGCCGACGGCAAGGACGAGATCGTCTACGGGGCGATGACCCTCAACGACAACGGCACGGTCCTGTGGAACACCGGCCTCGGCCACGGGGACGCGTTGCACGTCGGCGACCTCAACCCGGCAAGGAGCGGCCTGGAGGTGTTCAAGGTCGACGAGGACGCCTCCAAGCCCAGCTCCTGGATGGCCGACGCCCGCACCGGGCAGATCCTGTGGCAGACCGGCGCAAGCGGCGACAACGGCCGGGGCGTGTCGGGCGACATCTGGTCCGGCAGCGCCGGAGCAGAGTCCTGGTCGGCCTCCGGCGGGGACGGCGTCTTCAACACCTCCGGCCAGATCGTGGGCCGCAAACCCTCCTCGGCGAACTTCCTGGCCTGGTGGGACGCCGACCCGGTACGGGAGCTGCTGGACGCCACCAGGATCGACAAGTACGGCACGAGCGGTGAGACCCGCCTGCTGACCGCCGGCGGGGTGCACTCCAACAACGGCACCAAGGCCACCCCGGCACTCTCGGGTGACCTGCTGGGCGACTGGCGCGAGGAGGTCGTCTGGGCCACCTCCGACAACACCGCGCTGCGGATCCACACCACCACCGCCGTCACCGACCGGCGGATCCACACCCTGATGCACGACACCCAGTACCGCACCGCGATCGCCTGGCAGAACACCGCCTACAACCAGCCGCCGCATCCGAGCTTCTTCATCGGCTCGGGCATGTCGACCCCGCCCAGGCCCAACGTCTACGTGCGCTGAGGGAGAGGGCTCGAAGGGCGGGGAAAGCGCGGGCGATCCGGCCACGACCCGGCGCCCGCCCGCGCGAACCTCATGGCGCCGGCGGCCGAACGTACCGGTCCGTGTGCCGCTGCCGGCGCCCTCGTAGGAACTGAAGCACGGTTGAGGTCAAGCCGCGCGTGATGCGCCGAACTCACCCCCACTCACCCCCTGCGCCGGGCCGCCGGATTCCAACGGCCCGCACCGGTCGTCTCGAACGCGCGGCCGCTCCTCAGCCACGGTCGAGCCGGATGGCGATGTCGAGGACCTGGCGGTTGGCGGGAAAGGCGCCGTAGCTGTAGTTGACGGCGCCGGTGAGCAGGTTGATGCCGTAGAACCCGTAGCGGCCGGCGACCTTCAGCGCGGCGAAGGCGCTGTTGGAGACGGTGACCCCCTCGCGCAGCGAGCTGTAGACGTCGAAACCCGCCGCGCCGCTCGCGGCCACCCGCAGACTGCCGGTCTGCACCAGGGTGCCCGCCCCCGCGGGCGACTGCAGGTTCACCTGGCCGGTGGCGGTGTTCACCCCGAAAAGCGTCGTGGCGGTGTCCGGGCTGAGGTCGTTGTTGGTGTATCCGGCCCCCGACACACCGGTGGCGACCGTTCCCACCACGGCGGGCGGGACGGGCGGCAGGGTCAGCGTACGGTCGGCCACGGTCTGCCCGGCGGCCGGGCCGCCCGTGGGGTCGTCGAGGTTGTGCCGCAGGTTCTGCCCGGTGTCGCTGACCACCCGCAGCCGGTTGGCCGCGGGACTGAAGTCGACGCCGAAGTGGTAGCCCCTCAGCGCCACGGTCAGCTGGGAGACCTTGACCGCCCTGGCCGGGCCGCTGAGCGTGTAGACGCCGCCACGGTCCCCGACGCCGTACAGCCTGCCGTTCTGCACGCGGTAGTCGATGCCCACCAGCCGGGTGTCGCCGTCGAGCCCGCGGATCCTGCCCAGATCACGCGTGCGGCCGGGGGAGCGGATCGCAAAACCCACCAGACGCTGGTCGCCGGTCAGCCCGATGACCTCGATGCCGGGCCGCGCGGCGGCCGGCGCCGCGGCGCCGGCCGCCACCGTGCCCGCCACCGTGCCCAGCACCGTCATCAGGGCGGTCAGTGTCCTTCGCATGTGCCTCTCCTTCGCAGCCGGGTGCCGTAGGCCCCGGACTTCGGCGGCAAAGCCGTTACGGATCGGAGAGACTCCATCACACACGGTGCCCCTCTGGCCCGCGAAGAGGGCAGGAGAGACCGGCGTGTCCCCGGCTCGCCCCGCCCGCCCGCGCACCGGACCCGGCGAAGCCGGCGAAACCTCACATCCCGTCCGCCCCGCGCCGCGGGGCGGACGGGGTGGACGGGGTGGAGCGGGGAGCACGGGCAGGGGCGGCCGTCACCGGGTGAGCCCGGCTTGGAGCCGAAGGCAGGCTGCGGCACAATACCCGCCATGAACACCCCTCCGGCGCCCCCCACTCCCGGCAGCGTGCTGGAGGCCGTGCTCGAACGCATCACCTACGCCAACGAGGAGAGCGGCTACACCATCGCCAGGGTGGCAGTCGACCGCTCCAGCGACCTGCTGACCGTGGTCGGGCCGCTGCTGGGAGCCCAGCCCGGCGAGTCACTGCGGCTGACCGGGCGCTGGACCTCCCACCCCAAGTACGGCAAGCAGTTCGAGGTGTGGTCGTATGCCACCGTGCTGCCCGCCACCGTGCAGGGCATCCGCCGCTACCTGGGCTCCGGGCTGATCAAGGGCATCGGGCCGAGGATGGCCGACCGGATCGTCGAGCACTTCGGCGTCGAGACCCTGGAGGTCATCGAGACCACCCCCGAGCGGCTCGTCGAGGTCCCCGGCCTCGGCCCCAAGCGGACCAAGATGATCGGCGTCGCCTGGGAGGAACAGAAGATCATCAAAGAGGTGATGATCTTCCTGCAGGGGGTCGGCGTGTCCACCTCGATCGCGGTCCGCATCTTCAAGCAGTACGGCGACACCTCCATCACCGTCGTCAAAAGCGAGCCCTACCGGCTGGCCGACGACGTGTGGGGCATCGGTTTCAAGACCGCCGACACCATCGCCCAGGCAGTGGGCATCCCTCACGACAGCCCCGAACGCGTCAAGGCGGGCCTGCGCTACACCCTTTCCCAGGCCGCCGACGACGGCCACTGCTACCTACCGGCGCCCAACCTCGTCGCCGACGCGGTGAAGATCCTGGAGGTCGCCGCCGAGCTGACCACGCGCTGCCTGCAGGAACTCATCGCCGAAGAAGGCGTGGTCGCCGAGGACATCCCGGTCGGCGACGGCACCGTCCCCGCCGTCTACCTGGTGCCCTTCCACCGCGCCGAACTGTCCCTGGCGGGCGCCCTGCGCACCCTGCTGGCCTGCGAACACGACCGGCTGGGGGTCTTCGGCTCCGTCGACTGGGACCTCGCGCTCAAATGGCTGCGCACCCAGACCGGCGCCGACCTGGCCGAGGAACAGGCCCACTCGGTGCGGCTGGCGCTGACGCAGAAGGTCGCGGTGCTGACCGGAGGCCCGGGCTGCGGCAAGAGCTTCACCGTGCGCTCCATCGTCACCCTGGCCCGGGCCAAGAAGGCCAAGGTGATCCTGGCCGCCCCCACCGGCAGGGCGGCCAAGCGCCTGGCGGAGCTGACCGGTCATGAGGCCACCACCGTGCACCGGCTGCTGCAGCTACGCCCCGGCGGGGACGCCACCTTCGATCGCGACAACCCTCTGGACGCCGACCTGGTCGTGATCGACGAGGCCTCGATGCTGGACCTGCTGCTGGCCAACAAGCTGGTCAAGGCCATCGCCCCGGGCACGCACCTGCTTTTCGTGGGCGACGTCGACCAGCTGCCCTCGGTCGGCGCCGGCGAGGTGCTGCGCGACCTGCTGGCCGCCGAGGAGGAGATCCCCCGGGTACGGCTGACCCACATCTTCCGCCAGGCCCAGGAGTCGGGGGTCGTCGTCAACGCCCACCGGGTCAACACCGGCCTGCACCCGGCCCTGGAGGGCATGAGCGACTTCTTCCTGTTCCCGTGCGAGGAACCCGAGGAGATCGCGGCGCTGACCGTGGACGTGGTCGCCAACCGCATCCCGCGCAGGTTCGGCCTCAACCCGCGCCGCGACGTGCAGGTGCTGGCCCCGATGCACCGGGGCGCGGCCGGGGCGGGCAACCTCAACCACGCGCTGCAGGAGGCGCTGACCCCCTCGCGCGAGGGCATGCCCGAGCGCCGCTACGGCGGGCGGGTCTTCCGGGTCGGCGACAAGGTCACCCAGCTGCGCAACAACTACGAAAAGGGCGCCGCCGGGGTGTTCAACGGCACCGTGGGCCTGGTCGTCGACATCAAACCCGACGAGCACAAGCTGACCGTGCTGACCGACGAGGAGGAGAACGTCGAGTACGCCTTCGACGAGCTGGACGAGCTGGCCCACGCCTACGCGGTGTCGATCCACCGCTCCCAGGGCAGCGAGTACCCGGCGGTGGTGATCCCGCTGGCCACCAGCGCGTGGATGATGCTCCAGCGCAACCTGATCTACACCGCGATCACCCGGGCCAAGAAGCTCGTCGTCATCGTCGGCTCCCGCCGCGCGCTGGCCCAGGCGGTGCGCACCCGCGGCGCCGGACGCCGCCACACCAGCCTCACCCACCGCCTGCGCCGATCCTAGGGGGCGGTCTCCGCCAGCCCGGTGACGCCCAGCAGGCGGGCCAGGGCCTCCCGCCCCGCGGCGGTGACGGCCAGGGCGCGTCCCGAGCCGATCCGGCCGACCCAGCCACGCTCCAGCGCGGTCGCGCACAGCAGGGCCCCGGCGGTGCCGGCCAGGTGGTGGCGGCGCTCGGTCCAGTCCAGGCAGGGCCGGGCCAGCGGGCGGCGCCCGCCGACCGGCAAACAGACCCCCAGGTCGGTGGCGAACCATGACAGCCCGGCGTCACTGACCGCGAAACCGGCGTCCTGGCACAGCAGACGGCGCGCGAGAAGCGCGTCGGTGATCGTCACCCCGAGCCGCCCGGCCAGGTGGTCGTAGCAGGTGCGCCCGGCCGCCAGTGCCCGGGTGGCGCTCGCGGCACGCAGCGTGACCGGCCGCGCACCCGCGTCGGTGCCGGCGTGGGCGGCCAGGTCCTCGATGAGCTGGGCCACGACCGGCCCGGCCAGGCGCACGTACCGGTGGCGCCCCTGCCGCTCCTCGGCCAGCAGCCCGCCGCCGACGAGCCGCGACAGGTGCTCGCTGGCGGTCGAGGCCGCCACGCCGGCGTGGGCGGCCAGCTCTCCGGCACTCCAGGCGCGCCCGTCCAGCAGCGCCAGGCAGAACCTGGCGCGCGTGTCGTCGGCGAGCAGGGCGGCCAGCGCGGCGAGCGGGACCGGGGGACCGAAAGTCATATGCCCATCATCGGCCCGGGACGCTTCGGCGCCGGCCGAAGCCCCCTTCCCCGCTCAGGGCCCGCCGTGCCGCCCACCTCTGACTCCTGGTCAGGATTTTTCCTACTTTAGGAAGAGACCGAAACGTTACCAAACCGGTCGCAACCATGTTCAGTCACCATGCATCTCCTATTAGTGTTTTAAGGGCAGTTTGCTGTAGTGGGGGAGAGAAATTGTGCTGACCGTGGAACGCCACAGGACGCCACTGGCCGCTCTGGCCCTGGCAACCGCGGCGGTGCTGGCCACCGCCTGCTCTACCGGGGCGGACACGAAGGCCCCCGTGGCCGGGCCGGGCACCGAGGCGCCCAGTACCCCGGCCGCGCCGGAGATAAAGATCAGCCCCGCCCAGGGCAGCAAGACCGTGCGCCCGAACAGGAAGGTCGTCGTCAGCGCCTCCAGCGGCGCACTGGAGGAGGTCACCGTCAAAACCGGCGGCCAGGTGCTGGAGGGCGACTTCGACGCCGAGCGCACCAAGTGGACCTCCACCACCCCCATGATCCCCGCCAGCGACTACACCGTCTCGGCGCGCGCGGTGGACGGCACGACCGCCAGCAGTTCCTTCCGGACGCTCAAACCCGAGCACGAGCTCGAGGTCGCGGACGTGACCCCGGCGATCAAGGGGGAGAAGGTCGGCGTGGGCGCACCGATCATCGTCACCTTCAACCAGCAGATCGCCAACAAGGCCGGAGTGGAGAAGGCCCTGAAGGTCACCTCGGAGAAACCCTCCCAGGGAGCCTGGCGCTGGATCAACGACACGACCGTGATCTACCGCACCGCGAAATTCTGGCAGCCCCACCAGAAGGTCACCTTCACCGCCCGCCTCAAGGGCGTCCAGGGCGGCAAGGACATGTACGGCGTCAAGGACATGACCAAGGTCATCCACATCGGCGCGGCCCAGATCGCCACGATCGACACCCGCAAGCACAAGATGATCGTCAAGCGTGACGGCAAGGTCGTGCAGACCATGCTGATCAGCGCGGGCAACGCCAGCACCCGCGAGTACACCACCACCAGCGGCATCCACCTGGCGATGGGCAAGGCCAACCCCGAACGCATGATCTCCCCCGGCCGCAAGAAGGGCGATCCCGGCTACTACGACCTGATGATCAACCACGCGGTCCGCTTCTCCAACAGCGGCGAGTACGTGCACGCGCTGAACAACGTCTGGGCCCAGGGACGCCAGAACGTCAGCCACGGCTGCATCAACTCCCGCCCCGACCAGGCCAAGTGGTACTACGACCAGGTCCAGCGCGGCGACGTGATCACCATCACCGGCACCGACCGCAAGATGGAGTGGAACAACGGCTGGGGCTTCTGGCAGATGCCGTACACGCAGTGGAAGAAGGGCAGCGCCCTGGCCTGACCCCGCGACCGGCTGCGCGGCCAACCCCCCGCACCGGCGCCACCGCGTCCCCCGGACACCGACGGTGGCGCCGGCGGCCGACGAGAACCTCCGTCAGGTCCTCGTCTTCGACGCCGACGACACGCTCTGGGAGAACGACGTACTCTTCCGAGCGCGTCGCCGAAGCCCGCACCGCGAAGACTAGAGCAAGGTGAGCTGGGCCTGGCGGGGCAGCGCCAGCGGCAGGGGCTGCTCGGGCCGCACCCGGCCCATGCCGTAGCGGGCGGCCAGCTGCAGGACCTGGTCGGTGACGCGACGCACGTAGCCGGCCTCGGCATCGGCCCCCTTGGCGTACAGCTCACCGTAGCGAGGCACCAGCGCCGGATGGTGCTCACCCAGCCAGGCCAGATACCACTCACGAGCCCCCACGGGCAGGCGCAGCACGTGCGGGACCAGGCTGACGGCCCCGGCGTCGGCGACCCGGCGCACGGTGGCCGCGAGCTGGTCGGGGGAGTCGGTCAGCAACGGCAGGATCGGCGCCATCGCCACCCCGCACGCCACCCCCCGCTCGTTCAGCTCGGCCACCAGCTCCAGGCGCTTTTGCGCACTGTGGGCACCGGGCTCCACACTGCGGCGGATCCGGTCGTCGACGAAGGCGACCGAGACGACCACCCCCGCCCCCGGAGTGGCGGCCAGCAGATCGGCGTCGCGCAGGATCAACCGGCTCTTGGTGTGCACGGTGAACGGCGCCCCGGCCTCACGCAACACGGTGACCAGGCCGGGCATCAACCGGTAGACGTCCTCGGCCCCCTGGTAGCAGTCACCGCCCACCCCCACCGTGACATGTTCGCCGTCCCAGCGCGAGGCCAGCTCCGCACGCAACCGCCGCACGATGTCGGTCCGCACCACGATCCGCGAATCGAAGTCACCACCGACGTCCAGCCCCAGGTAGCGATGCCCCCGGCGCACCGAGCAGTAGCGGCAGGCCTGGGCACACCCCCGGTACGGGCTAAGGCCCCACCCCTCGGGCGTGCGCTCCAGCGCGGTGCGCGCCCGCACCTCGTAGCAGGTCAGCGCCCCGTGCACCCTGACCAGCGCGGAGCGCTCGATCCGCGGCCTGGCATCGGGCGGCACATCGAGCAGGGAAGGCGCGTCCCATCGCATACGGCTCAGTGGAACACGCTTTCGACACCGCCCGCAAGTGAACCCCGACACGGCATGGACACCACCGACCGGATGAAATGATACGTTCGTGCCGATTTTGGGGGAGTGGTCATGGCATGGTTGATCCTGGCTGGGGCGATCATCGCCGAGATCGCGGCGACCACCGCCCTCAAACTGAGCGACGGCTTCGCCCACAAAGGCTGGGCCGCCCTGGTCGTCGCCGGCTACGCCGCCGCCTTCATCCTGCTGGCCCAGGCACTGAAACTGCAACTGGAGGTCGGCACCGCCTACGCGGTCTGGGCCGGAGCCGGCACCGCGGCCATCGCCGCGATCGGCGTACTGTTCCTCGGCGAGACGATCAGCCTCGCCAAGATCGCGGGCATCGCCCTGATCATCGGCGGAGTCGTGGTACTCAACCTGGCCGGCAGCCCCCACTGACCCCCGCCGCAAATAACGCCTCGCCCGCCACCGAACACCTGGCCTACCCTGACCCGGTGCTGAAACCCACCTACCCCATCCGAACCGGCCGCCTGGTCCTGCGCCCCTACACCCCGGCCGACCTCGACGCCCTGCACGCCATCCAGTCACTACCGCAGGTGACCCGCTACCTGTACTGGGAACCACGCAGCCGGGAACAGACCCACGAGGCACTGCAAACCAAGATCACCCAAACGGAGCTGCTCGAGGAGGGCCAGATCCTGACACTGGCGGTGGAACTGGCCGCCACCGGCGAACTGATCGGCGACGGCATGCTGATCTGGCACAGCCTCACCCACCGCAGCGGGGAGATCGGCTACGTCCTGCACCCCGCCCACCACGGCAAGGGGTACGCCACCGAGACGGGACTGGCCCTGCTGGAGCTGGGATTCGACGGCCTCGACCTGCACCGGATCATCGGACGCCTGGACGCCCGCAACACGGCCTCGGCCCGCGTACTGGAGAAACTGGGCATGCGCCGCGAGGCACACCTGGTCGACAACGAGATGGTCAAGGGCGAATGGACCAGCGAACTCGACTACGCGATCCTGCAGCGGGAATGGCGCGCCCGGCAGTGACGCCCCCCGCCCCCGGTTGAGGAACACCCCGCCCGCAGGGCACCATGTCTGCAATGACCATCTTGCACCTGGCCCTGGCCGCCGACTGGGACGCCGCCCTGCGAGCGGGGGAGTACCGCATCTCCACCCTCGGCCGCACCCTGGACGAAGAGGGCTTCATCCACGCCTGCGCGAACCACGAACAGCTACGCGGCGTGGCAGAGCGCTTCTACCGCGACGTCACCACCCCCCTGGTACTGCTCGGCGTCGACCCCCGCGGACTGGACGTGCGCATGGAGGTGCCCGCCGACTCACCCGAGGCCTTCCCGCACATCTACGGGCCGATACCGGTCACCGCGGTGACCTCCGTCGCGCCCTTCCCCCCACCCGGCCCGCACCGTCCGCACGACGCCGACCAGGCCGACGCACCTCGAACGAAGCCATGACAGCAGTAAGCTGCGCGCCATGACCGACGTACCCGGACCGACGATCCGCACTCTCGACTCGACGGTCGTCTACACCAACCCCTGGATGAGCGTGCGCGAGGACCGCATCGAACGCCCCGACGGCTCCCACGGCATCTACGGCGTGGTGGACCAGATCGACTTCGCCCTCGTCCTGCCCATGGAGAACGACGGCTTCCACCTCGTGGAGGAGTACCGCTACCCGGTACGGCGGCGCACCTGGAACTTCCCCCAGGGCGGGGTCAAGGACAGCCCCTCGCCCCTGGTCACGGCACACACCGAGCTGACCCAGGAGACCGGTCTGCGAGCCGCCTCGATGACCCATCTGGGCCGCCTGGACAACGCCCACGGCACGACGGGCCAGCACTTCGACATCTTCCTGGCCACCGACCTGACCGCGGGCGCCCCCGACCGTGAGCACACCGAGCAGGACATGCGCCAGGAATGGGTCTCACGGACCGAACTGGAGCGGATGATCCTGCGCGGCGCGATCACCGACAGCGGCTCGATCGCGGCCTACACCATGTTCCTGCTGCGCGGGACGGCCTGAGAGAACGGCCAGAGCCGGCCGCACCGTCGCCGACCGGCCGCAAGCCGCCCGACCACCACGGAGACGCCGCACCGGAGAACCACCGCGATCCGGCCGTTTCCAGCACACACACGATGACCTTGGGACGATACGCTTGACTCATGTCGAACCCGATCGTCATCCTCCTTCTGACGGCGGTCGCCGTGGCGGTGGTCATCGCCCTGATCGTCCTCACGGTGCGGGCGGCACAGCACCCCAGGAACACCCTGGTCGGGGGTGGGATCAGCCCCGAACTCGTGGAACAGGCCCTGGAGTTGAAGGCCACCGGCCAGATCGACCAGGCCGTCTTCCTGGTCCGGGGCGAGACCGGCATGAGCCACCGCGCCGCCGCCCGTTTCGTCAGGAAGCTCACCCCGCCCCCTCCGCACTGACCTTTCCGGCTTCCCGCCGCAAAAAGGGAGCGCTCCCACGGAAAACACCTCCCATACAGGCCCGCCCCCGAACTGTTAGCGCAAACACTCAGATACGCTTGGAGTAACTTCGACAAGGCGGACAGGGTGACCCAGCAGGTATCCGGACAAACGTTCTCCGAACGGCCCAGAGCCGCCGTCATGGAAGACGTCGCCGCGCGCGCAGGCGTCTCGGCCATGACCGTCTCCCGCGTTCTCAACACCCCGGAAAAGGTGCGCCCCGACACCCGCGCCCGCGTCCTGGACGCGGTACGCGAACTCGGCTACCGCCCCAACTTCGCCGCCCGCTCGCTGGTCACCGGCCGCTCGGGCGCCCTGGGAGTCGTCAGCTTCGACACCACCCTGTACGGCCCGGCCTCCACCCTGCACGGCATCGAACAGGCCGCCCGCACCCACGACTACCTCGTCACCATCGTCAACGTCACCACCCTCAACCGCCGCTCCATCGCCGAGGCCGTCAACCGGCTGCGCTTCCAGTCCGTCGACGGCGTCGTCATCGTCGCCCCCCACGAATCGGCCGCCGACGGACTACACCACCTGCCACCCGACCTGCCCGCCGTCGTGGTCGGCGCCCGCGAGAGCCTCCCCGTCCCCGTCGCCGCCGTCGACCAGGCGGCCGGAGCCGTACGAGCGACCAGACACCTGCTCAGCCTCGGCCACAACACCGTCTGGCACCTGTCAGGCCCCGAAGACTGGATCGACGCCAGCGCCCGCGTCGAAGGCTGGCGCTCGGTCCTGACCGCCGAAGGCCGCCAGATCCCCGACCCCCTGCGCGGAGACTGGAGCGCACGCTCCGGCTTCGAGGCGGGCAGGCAACTGGCCCGCGACCCCGAGGTCACGGCCGTCTTCGCCGCCAACGACCACATGGCCACCGGCGTACTGCGAGCCCTGCGCGAAGCCGGCCGCCGAGTCCCTCAGGACGTCAGCGTGGTCGGCTTCGACGACGTCCCCGAGGCCCCCTACCTGTGGCCACCACTGAGCACCGTACGACAGAACTTCACCGAGGTCGGCCGCCTGGCCTTCCGGCTGCTCCTGGAACGTATCGACGGCCGCACCGCCACCCCGCACCGCATGATCGAACCCGAACTCGTCGTCCGCGAGAGCACCGGCACCCGCCCACCCGGCTGACCTCCGGGCAAGAGACCCCCTCAGACCCTCCCGGATTCACCCGGGGCGACGAGCACCCCGCCCAGGGATGAGACATCGCCGAGCGCCCCCGACGACGACCACGGGCCGGCGACGAAGCGCACGATCCGACCGCGTCCGGGCAGACGAGAACGACACGGGGCCCGGTAGTCCCGTCGAAGAATCCAACGGATACAAGCTCCGAGACCAGTACGTGAAAGGACCGGCCGTCGTCACAGCCCTCGCCCCGCCTTGCGATGACGACAGGCAGACCACGTACGCTCGCCGATTCAACAGGCGTCGACATCGAGGAGCTCGCCGTGAAACCACCCTTGATCTCGGGGGAGAAGCAAAGCGGCGATAAGCAACAATCGCCACATGACAACACCGCTCACCGGCGCGACCCGCCTCCCCGACGGCACCTGGATCCGCGGCCGCGGACTCCGCAACCCCACCCCCGTCGGCCCGCCCCCCGACACAGCGCTCTACCTCGGCTCCACACGCCTTCGCCGCCGCCACCAGAACACCCTGAACTGGCCCCACGAATGGATCCGCTGGCCGGACTTCCTGCTACCGACGGACCAGCACGCGGCCGCCCGCTCCATCACCCACCTGCACGCACAGGCACGAACAGGCCTCGGCGCCGAAGTCGCCTGCGGCGGGGGAGTAGGCCGCACCGGCACCGTCATGGCCTGCCTGGCCACCCTCACCGGCCTGCCCCCTCAAGAGGCCATCGCCTGGACACGCGAGCACTACCACCGCCGGGCGATCGAAACCCCCTGGCAACGCCGCTGGGTGACCTGGTTCTCCAGACATACCGAATCAAGGCCGCTCACGCAGTGACGGAACATGACGAGCAGCGGGCTCCGCAGAGCGGCTTGCCGCGACTTTTCCTTCGAGCGCGACGGCCCGAAGCGACTACTCACCTAACTTCGATCCGGTCGATCCGGCACTGAAGCGGATACCGAGGTTCTTCGCACACCAGGGCATTCGGTATCCGCCAGTCGGTAAGCCAGGGGAGGCCGCACCCCGAGCGACGGAAACAATCAAGCGGACTCCACCAAAAGGACATATCACACCATTAACGACAAGGAGGAGTGGAACACCATCCGCCGCCATGTGGACGCCGGCCCCGGGCGGCCCCGAAGGTGGCGGCCGTCACCTGGAGCGGCCCGCCACCTCACCGGCCAACACCTCGGAGCGCCCGCGAGGACGATCCCGACCGCGAGGTGCGGCATCTCCGCGATCATGACGCAAAAACGATCATGGCGCGAAAGGAACACGCCCGGCGCGGCACATCAAAGGAGACGAACCCCGAATCTCAGGCAGACAACATCGGACGCGACGAATCGCAGCACATCAACCTTCCGTCCCAATTAAGTGCGACATCCAGCACAAACATCTTTAACCATACAGAAGCTTGATTCTGTATGGTATAAGACATGACTGTTTCAATGCCTGCTCAACCGGCGGTGGCCGGCTCCAGCCGCGCCAGGTCGGTTCCCGCCACAGGGTCAGGTTCTTATCGTGCGCCCGTTCCGGCGCCTGGCGCGGTCCGGATCACCTCCTGCCGCTGAGCGCTCTTGAGCCGAGTGATCTCCACACTCAAGGCGAGAAACATTGTCCGCAATGTCCCTTATCGGTCTTGTCGATCGACCTGCCGCGGCGACAAGAACCGCTGGTGAAGTTGCTCGATGTACGGCCTTCGCGAGTAAGAACGACCAGGCCGCCGTTGGCCTTGAACCTGCGGCCGGCCACGAAGGCTTGTTCGGTGCGCTCGTCGCGGCGGATCGCGTACCGCGTAGCGCATCGACGTGGGCGGGCCGGCCCGGCGAACAGCCGTTCCAGGGCACGACGCGTCTTGAGCGGCTTGCCCCGGGTATCGCACGGGGCACCCCCGTGGCCTATGACGAAGTCGTCGCCGACAGCCTGAGGTCGCGCAGGGTGCCCCGCCGGTCCCCCGTGGCACCGTCGTAGGCGGATGTGGCGCATATGTGCCGGGTGCTGGGAGGAGTCGCCGGCGATGCGAGCCGGGCCTCATTCACCGAGCGCGTAGTCCGGCCTCCAGCTCCCACTCCCCTCGGCGGTCACCTCGTCAAACGCCCTGCGGACGGCGAGGTGGCCGCCCTCCACGCGCCGTCCCCTGCGCCGTCCCCTTCCATGGCGGCGGTCTACAGCAGCGGCGGGAGGACGAGCAGGTCGTCGCTTCCGTGCTCGAGCCGTGAGGTGACGTCTATGACGCCTTCGAGCCGGTGGATCGCCTGGATGAGCCGGACGGCCTGTGAGCGGTGTTCGACCTTGCCTTCGAGTGTCACCACGCCGTTCTCGACGCCGATCGTCACGTCGGTTCCGGTCAGGTCGCGGGCGACGGCTTCGGCCTCGGCCCGTAGTTCGGCCTCGGGGCGGTCGAAGACACGCAGCAGGTCCGACCGGTGCAGGATGCCGGCGATGCGGCCGGTCACCGGGTCGATCACCGGGAGTTGTTCGATCTTCTTGTCGTGCATGAGCCGCGCCGCGTCCCGGGCGGGCATGCCCGGGGTGACGGTGATGGCGGGTGAGGTCATCAGGTTCTTCGCGACGACCGCCGCGGCCTTCTCGTGCTCGCGGCGGCGGGCGGCGCTCTCGAAGATCGAGATGCTGTGGCGCATCGTGTCGCTCTCCTTGAGCAGCAGGTCGTCCTGGGACACCACCCCGATCGGACGGCGGTCCAGGTCGATGACCGTCACCGCGCCCACGGCGTAGCGCCGCATCACGTCCACGATGTCGGCGAAGCCCGCGTCCTGCCGTACGGCGATGGCGGTGCGCCCCATCACGTCACTCACTTTGATCGGCATCTTCTTCCTCCGTTCCCGTGATTGCTTTGGGCGTTCCTATGAGCGGACGACCGCCACGGCGCAGTGCGCGTGGTGCAGGACGCCCCGGCTGACCGAGCCCAGCAGCAGCGAGCCGAGGGCGCCGCGACCATGGGAGCCGACGACGACCAGGTCGCTGCCGGTGGAGGCCTTGGTGAGCGCTTCGACAGGGTGCGCGCACCGGATGTCCTCGATGAGGCTCACCTCGGGGTACTTCTGCTGCCAGGTGGCGAGTCTGTCGGCCACGACGGCGTACTGGGCGATGCGGATCTCGTCCATGTCGTAGGTGGTCTCGGGGGCGTAGGCGTGCACGGGCAGCTGCCAGGCGTAGATCGCGCGCAGTGTGCAGCCGCGCAGCTTCGCCTGTTCGAAGGCGTAGGCGAGGGCGGGGTCGCAGGCGTCGGAGCCGTCGATGCCTACCGTGATCTCGCCATGTGCCGGTGCCTGAGCGGGGCGGACCACGACGACCGGGCAGCGCGCGTGCCCGGCGACGTGCATGCCGACGGAACCGATGACGGCTCCGGCGAAGCCGCCGAGGCCTCGGTGGCCGATGACGATCTCCGTGGCCTGCTGTCCCTGGTCGCGCAGGACCACTGGGGGCAGGCCCTCGAGCAGAGCGGTGCTCACCTCGATGGCGGGTTGCCGGGTGCGCGCCGTCGCCTCGGCCTCGTCCAGTATCTTGCGGGCGCTCCTGGTCATCACGTCCTCTCCGTCGAGGATGACGAACCTGGGGATGTCGTTGGGCCAGCGGTGCACGGCGGTGACGATGCGCAGTGGCAGGCCCGTACGAGCGGCGTCGTCGGCGGCCCATTCGACGGCGGCGGTCGCGCCGGTGGAGCCGTCGGTTCCGGCGATGATCAGAGCAGACATGGCTGTTCTCCCTTCCTCTCCCATCAGACCCCGCTGGAAGGCCGGGTCCCAGGGCCACAGGTCCTGATCCCGCCGCGGGAGGACAGGGTCTTTCGCCCTTCGCCGTGATCATGTCCTGCGGGGGTGGGGCGATCACCGGCCCGGGAGTCATGGCGTGCTCTTCGGTGCTGCGCGGATCGCCTGGCCTACTGCGGTTTTCCCCCTTTTTTGCCTGGAGGAGATGGCGGTTCGCACCTGACACCAAAGGTATGCACTCTATAGAGTGAACGTATGCATATTAAGGATAAGCGGACCAGCTTCTCTCACACCAAGGAGCAGGCGGCCCAGCTCAAGGAGGCCGCCGACGAGTACGGCGTCACCGTATCGGCCTATATCGGCGAAGCCGTCACCGAGAAACTCCAGCGTGACCGCCGCATGACCGCCTGGCGGCAACTCGTCGGCCACGACCTCGACGACTCCCCCGGCGACGTCCTGGCCCGTGTCCGCGCCATGTTCGACCGGATCGAGGAGAGCCACCGTCCGTGAGGTTCTTCGACACCGGTCTCGTTCTGGACCACTCGGCCCTCAACGACTGGCTGAGCAAGGACATCGAGATCGAAGTGATCATCGGCGAGGCCATCCGTCGCGGGTACCCGATCGTCGTGTCCGCCGTAGCGGCCGCCGAGGCCTCCCGTCAGGCGCTCACCGTTCCAGCTCGCGAGCGTCTGCACGGCCTTCTCTACTTGATCGCCCAGCATGTCGACGGGCTCGACGCCGACGGCGCCCTCATCATCGGCGGCCTGGCGGCCGAGCGCGAGGTCGTCTCCCTGGCCGCCGCCCACACCGCCCACTCGGCCTCCACGCGGGTCGCCGAGATCGGCAATGTCACCGACTGGCGCATCATCGCCCGTGACGCGGAGCCCTATCGGCGGTTGTGCCCGCGCATCCCGGTCAGCTGGCCGTAGCGGGCACGGGAAGGCGCTGAGAGGCTCCGCTCCCCCGATCTCCGCTCCGGGCTCTCGGCGAAAGGCCGCGTGGGCGCCGCCGTGCTCGGTCTGCTGTGAGGGGCGGCCCGGGTGCGGGCGTTCGTTTACCGTGGGGATGGACATGATCGGTGATCTGGCGGGCAGGGCGGGCGCGGCGGTGTTCTTCCGCGTCGCCGTTTCGTGGCCTCGCCCTTACCGGTGCCGGTGCGAGGTGAGTGGCCGTTTCAGGGCGGTCTGGGCGCGAAAGGGGTGTTGTCGGGGTCATGCGGCCGGCTGATCTGAATCGTCTCAGTGTGGGTGAGTGCGCCGACCGTTATGTGGAGCTGGTGCGGGCCAGGACTCTGACCGGTGCGCTGTCGATGTCGACGGCGGAGGTGTACGCGCGTGATGTGACCACCTTTGTGCAGTTGGTTGGCGAGGAGGTGGTTTTGGATGATCTGACGGGTGAGGAGGTGGATGCCGTTCTGCTGGCCTTCGCGCGCAAGCCGGACGGGCGGCGGCGCTCGCAGCCGGAGGCGGCCTCGGGGGCGTTGCAGTCGGCCTCCTCGCAGGCGCGGTTTCGGCGGTCGGTGTCGGCGTTGTTCAAGCACGCGGTGCTGGTCGGGTGGGTGCAGGTCAATCCGATGGCGACGGCGACGGTCACGGCCAGGGAGCGCGGGGGGCTGCGGCCGGAGCGGCGGGCGCTGACCCGTGAGCAGGCCCAGGGGCTGATCGGTGCGGCGCGTGACCTGGGTGGCGGGCCGCAGGGTGTGGCGGCGAAGGAGACGGCCGGCTCGGGGCGCAGGCGTCGTCGTGACCAGAACACCGAGTTGCGCGACGGGCTGATCGTGCTGATGCTGTCGACGATGGGGCCGCGGGTGTCGGAGCTGGTGCGGGCCAATGTGGAGGACTTCTACACCAACGACGGGGTGCGTTACTGGCGGATCTTCGGTAAGGGCGGCCGGACGCGGGACGTGCCGCTGCCCGGTGATGTGGCGCTGGCGCTGGAGGCCTATCTGGCGCGGGGGCGGATCGCCTCCCCCGACAAGGCGTTGCTGTTGTCGTGGCGGGGCCGGCGTCTGGCGCGCGGGGACGTTCAGGCGGTGATCGACCGGGTGCAGCGGGGGGTGGATCCCGATCGGCGTCGTTCGGTGACGCCGCACGGGTTACGGCACACCACGGCCACTCACCTGCTGGCCGACGCGGTGGACATGGACGCGGTGCGGCGGGTTCTGGGACACAGTGATCTGGCGACGCTGGGGCGTTACCGCGATGAGCTGCCCGGGGAGCTGGAGGTGGCGATGCGTTCGCACCCGTTGCTGCGCGGCCCGGCCGGCCGCGGCGCGGGTGCGCCCTCGGCCTCCGCGCCCTCGGCCTCCGCCGAGGGGATGGGGAGGTCCGGGCCCGCGGCGCCGGCGTAGCCGGTCAGGCGGCGCGTTCGCCGGCGCACACCTCGGCCAGGACGTCCAGGGAGACGTTGAGGGCGGCGGCGAGAGCGGCGATGGTGAAGAAGGCCGGGGTGGGGATGCGGCCTGTTTCGATCTTGCGGAGGGTTTCGGCGGACAGGCCCGCGGCGGCGGCGACCTCGCTCATGCTGCGGGTGCCGCGTGCCTGGCGAAGAATCGTGCCCAGGCGGTGGCCTCGTTCGCGGTCAAGTTCGGTCAGCGGGGGTCGCACCATGTGCCAGATCCTAGCAAGCGTGATAATAATACCGCCACAGGTGTTGGGGTGATCGGGAATGTGACGCGCGGTGGAGATCAGGGCCGCGGCCGGACTGGACGCGGTGCGCGAGGCCGGCCACTCCCCCGCCGGTTGCCGTGGCGAACCGGACAGTGTGCCGCAAACGCCCGGGCGCCGAGG
This sequence comes from Streptosporangium sp. NPDC049644, assembly GCF_040675205.1. Taxonomy (NCBI): domain Bacteria; kingdom Bacillati; phylum Actinomycetota; class Actinomycetes; order Streptosporangiales; family Streptosporangiaceae; genus Streptosporangium; species Streptosporangium sp. NPDC049644. The sequence continues at coordinate 33,708 of NZ_JBFAOJ010000088.1, forward strand.
CGACGTCCAGGCCGGGGCAGGCCTGGACGTCGCTCTGTGCCCGCGCGACCCGGCCCGGCACGGTGCGGGCGACGCTCAGCGGGCGGGTACGGCGGAGAACTCCCCGAGGCCGTCTTCCAGGTCTTCGCGCTGGTCGAACTGGGTGCGATACAGCTGCGCGTAGCGGCCGCCGGCGGCCAGCAGCTCGGTGTGCGTACCGCGCTCGGCGACGCGCCCGTCCTCGATGACCAGGATCAGGTCCGCGGCGCGGACCGTCGACAGCCGGTGGGCGATGACCAGCGCGGTCCGTCCGGCCAGCGCCTCGGCCAGGGCTTCTTGCACCGCGACCTCGGAGGTGGAGTCCAGATGCGCGGTGGCCTCGTCCAGCACCACCAGCCGCGGCCGGGCCAGCAGCAGCCTGGCGATGGTCAGCCGCTGGCGCTCACCGCCGGACAGGCGGTAGCCGCGTTCGCCGACCACGGTGTCCAGGCCCTCGGGCAGCGCCGCGACCAGTTCGGCCAGCCGGGCGCGCCGCAGCACCTCCCACAGTTCCCCGGGTTCGGCGTCCGGCCGGGCCAGCAGCAGGTTGGCCCGGATCGAGTCGTGAAACAGGTGCCCGTCCTGGGTCACCATGCCCAGTGTCCGGCGGATCGAGGCCGCCGACAGCTCGCGCACGTCCACCCCCGACAGCCGTACCGCGCCGCTGTCGACGTCGTACAGGCGGGCCAGCAGTTGTGCGATCGTCGACTTGCCGGCTCCGGAGGAGCCCACCAGCGCGACCAGTTGCCCGGCCTCGGCGCGGAAGGACACCGCGTGCAGCACCTCCTCGCCGCCGCGCGCGTCCAGGGCGGCGACCTCCTCCAGGGAGGCCAGCGACACCTTCTCGGCCGAAGGGTAGGCGAAGGTGACCTGGTCGAACTCCACGCTCACCGGTCCATCGGGCACCGCCTTGGTGTTCGGCCTGTCGGTGATGAGGGGTCGCAGGTCGAGGATCTCAAAGACCCGCTCGAAGCTGACCAGGGCGCTCATCACCTCCACCCGGGCGCCGGCCAGTGCCGTCAGCGGCGCGTACAGGCGGGTCAGCAGCAGTGCCAGCGCCACCACCGCGCCCGGCTCCAGTTGCCGGTTCAGCGCATAGAAGCCGCCCAGGCCGTACACCAGGGCCAATGCCAGCGCCGAGACCAGGGTGAGGGCGGTGACGAACACCGAGCGCACCATCGCGGTGCGTACCCCGATGTCGCGTACCCGTCGTGCCCGTGCCAGGAACTCGGCCGACTCCCTGTCGGGGCGGCCGAACAGTTTGACCAAGGTGGCGCCGGGCGCGGAGAAGCGCTCGGTCATCTGCGTGCTCATCGCCGCGTTGTGGTCGGCTGCCTCGCGTTCCAGCCGGGCCAGCCGGGCGCCGACGCGCCGGGCCGGCAGCACGAACACCGGCAGCAGCACCAGTGCCAGCGCGGTCAGCCGCCAGGAGATGCCGATCATCACCGCCAGGGTCAGGGTGAGGGTGACCAGGTTGCCCACGACCCCCGACAGGGTGTCACTGAAGGCGCGCTGGGCGCCGATGACGTCGCTGTTGAGCCGGCTGACCAGTGCGCCGGTGCGGGTGCGGGTGAAGAAGGCGACCGGCATGCGCTGCACATGGTCGAAGACGGCGCCGCGTAGCCGCAGGATCAGTCCCTCGCCGATGTTCGCCGACATCCATCTGGTCACCAGGCCCAGCGCCGCCTCGGCCAGCGCGATCACCGCGATCAGCCCGGCGAGCCCTGCCACGGCGCCCGCCGCGGCGCCGCTGACGATCGCGTCGATCACCTGCCCGGCCAGCACCGGGGTGGCCACCGTCAGCACCGCCGAGACGACGCTCAGCAGCAGGAACCAGGCCAGCAGGGTGCGGTGCGGGCGGGCGAAGGCGGCGATGCGCCGCAGCGTGGCGGCCGAGAACGGCCGCCGGTCGCGCTGGGCGTTCATCGCGCCGTACAGCGAATGCCAGGCGGCCATTTCCATGCTCATCACACATCACCGTGCTTTCCGGGTTCCTGGTCTCCCGCGCTCTTGGAGTGAGAACAGCGGCGCGGTCACGGCACGACCCTAAAAGCTGAACTTAAGTTGAGGTCAAGAGGCGTTGTCTTCCGGGCTCTTTCGGCGCCCCCCGTGCTTCCCCCGTGCTTCCCCCGTGCTCCCCCGGCGAGCCGACCGGCCCTGCACCCCCCTAGGCTGAAGAGCATTGTCCGATCCGCCCGGATATCCCAGTTTTGGTTCCCCTCTTGGGAGAGGTGTACTTCGTCGTGCCGACTCTGCCGCTCACCCTGCGTCTGTTCCGTTACGTGGCGTTCGCCGAGGCGTGTTCGTGGACGGGACTGCTCATCGGCATGTACTTCAAGCACGTGGCCGCCACCGGCGACCTCGGGGTGAAGATCTTCGGGCCGGTGCACGGCGCCCTGTTCGCGCTCTACCTGGTCGCGCTGCTGCTCGCCGCCCGCCAGGCCCGCTGGAGCCTGGGCACACTCGTCATCGGCCTGGTGTGCGCGGTGCCGCCGCTGGCCACGCTGTGGTTCGAGCGGCGGATGTTCTCCCGCCGCGAACCGGCCACCGTCTGATCTACGCCGTCTGATCTTTGCGGCCTGGCCTACAGGTCCAAGATGGCACGGGTGGCCGCCCGGCAGCGCCGCGGATCGGCCAGCAGGTCGACGCAGTCGCCGAACTGGTCGACCGACCCCACCGGAGGCAGCGCCCGCACTCGGGCGTCGGTGATGGCGCCGCCGAGGGCGTCGGCGAACCGGCCGGCGTCGATGACCTGGAAGGGCCGCCGATGGTAGGACCGCAGGCTCCCCTCCAGCGCCGGACCCACCCCCATCCGGTTGTACAGGGCCGCCACCCGCCGGTAGACCATCCCCAGGTGCTCCTCGCGCTCCCGCCACCCGCCGGCCGCCACCGCCGCCGACAGCGCCTCCGCGAGCTCGGCCGTACCCGACAGGCGCGCAAAGGCGCTGCCCAGCCATTTGGCGTACGGCGGGTAGCGGCGGCGCAGCAGCAGCACCAGGCGCATCAGATCGCGGGCCAGGCCGGCGGTGACCAGCGCCGAGCCCAGATCGTCGCCGACCTCCCCGCACCGCCCGGGGAAGGCCTCCTGCTGAGCCAGGCGCCGCCACTGCCCGGCCAGCACGTAGCGTTCCAGATCCGGCGGGTACCAGCGCAGCACGGCACGGGCGCGTTCCAGGACATCCAGGCCGTCGTGGAAGACCTCCCCGCAGGTGACCTCCGCCAGCCTCTGCCAGGGGGTCGACAGCCAGTCCAGCATGCTCACCCCCCGCAGCGGGTCGAAACCGAGCCGCCCGGTGAACCAGGACGCCGCGTCACCGACGTGCACACCGGGCCCACCGGGCCCAGCGGCACCGGTCACGGCGGTGGGGTAGCCGCGAAAAACCTCCGGCAGGCCGCCGTCGACGGCGCGCCGGACCTGCTCGATCCGGTGCTCCTCGACGAAGAGGACCACCCGAGGACCCCAGTCATGGTCGGTGGAGCGTTCGGTGTCGAACGCCAGCACCTCAGAACCGGCACCGACCAGCGCGGCACTGTGCGGCACCTCGGCCACGATCGGCCGCACGACCTGGGTGTAGAAAGTACGAGAAAGCTCCAGACCAGGTATGAAACCAGACATCATTTCGTCCACTCTGCCCGCCACAACCTCGCCCCGCACCAGGTTTTCCGGCCCCCGCCCGAGGGCCGGGCTCAGACACCGCCCAAAGCCGCGGCGGCCAGCGGGCGAAGGCGCAGGCCCAGCCGCCCGTACAGGGCGAGAGCGGTGTGGTTGGCGGTGTCGACCATCAGCGCGGCACGCCCGCGCGAGGTAAGCAGGTCACCCAGCGCCAGGCGGCACACCGCCTCGCCGTACCCGGCGCCGCGACGGCACGCGGCGGTGGCGACCCCGGCGACGAAACCCACCTGCGGGCAGGACCAGGCGTCGGCGGCCACCGCGACCAGGACACCGTCCTGGTCGCGCACACCCGCCCAGCGGCGTACGCCGGCCACCCCGGGCGCCGCCCACGAGGAGGGCGCCGCGGCCGCGAGCAGGGCGCTCACCTCCCCCTCCTCCTCCGGGCCCAGCCACCGTGCCCGCCCCGGCCCCGCGTTGCCGACGGGGCTGAGCCGGCGGGTGTCCATCCACTCGAAGGTGCCCAGCAGACGCAGCCCCGGTGAACGGGCGACCACCTGCTCCACCAGTGCCCGGCTGCCCACCACCCGGTAGGAGGGACCAAGGCGCCCCAGCGCCCACTGCGCCAGCGCGGACACCTGCTCAGGCTCGCCGCACACCGTCAGGCGGTCGCGGCGGTTGAGATCGGGACAGGCCACCGCGACCGCCTCCCCCAGCGCCCAGGCCCGCACGCCCCGCACCATCCCCTGGGCACCCCACAGCACGAGCGGGTCGCCGGCGCAGGCCGCGGCCACCTCGGCCACCTCGCGCAGCACCCTCGGCACCCCCGGCGCGCTGCTCAGAGGATCGCCCCAGGCCGATAGGCGGCCGCCTGCGGATAGCGGGCCACGACCTCCTGCACCCGGGCCACGACCGCCGCCACCTGGGAGGTGGCCGCACCGGTGAAGGAGATCGGCTCGCCCAGCAGGCCCTCCAGCGCCGCCCCATCCAGCGGGAAACGCTCGTCGGCCGCCAGGCGGGCGAGCAGCTCGTTGCCGCCGGCGCCCTCGCGCATGGCCAGCGCCGAGGCCACCGCGTGCTCCTTGATCAGCTCATGGGCGCTCTCGCGGCCCAACCCCGCCCGCACCGCGGCCATCAACATCTTCGTGGTGGACAGGAACGGCAGGTAACGCTCCAGCTCGGCGGCGATCACCGCGGGGAAGGCGCCGAACTCCCCCAGCACCGTCAACATGGTCTCCACCAGCCCGTCGAACGCGAAGAACGCGTCCGGCAGCGCCACCCGGCGCACCACCGAACACGACACATCACCTTCGTTCCACTGGTCGCCCGCCAGCTCCCCGGCCATCGACGCATACCCGCGCAGGATCACCGTCAGCCCGTTGACCCGCTCACACGAGCGGGTGTTCATCTTGTGCGGCATCGCCGAGGAACCGACCTGCCCCTGGGCGAACCCCTCGGTGACCAGCTCGTGCCCGGCCATCAGCCGGATCGTCCTGGCCAGCGAGGAAGGCGCCGCGGCCAGCTGCACCAGCGCGGTGAGCACCTCGTAGTCCAGCGAGCGCGGATACACCTGCCCCACACTGGTCAGCCGGTGGGCGAACCCCAGGTGCGCGGCCACCTCGTCCTCCAGCGCGACCGCCTTGGCCGCGTCCCCGCCCAGCAGGTCCAGCATGTCCTGCGCGGTACCGACCGGTCCCTTGACACCACGCAGCGGGTAACGGCCGATCAGCTCCTCCAGCCGGGCGAACGCCACCAGCAGTTCGTCGGCGGCCGAGGCGAAACGCTTGCCCAGCGTCGTGGACTGCGCGGCCACGTTGTGCGAGCGCCCGGTCATCACCAGCTGTGAGTGCTCGGCCGCCAGCCCCGCCAGCCCCGCCAGCAGCGCCACGCACCGGTCCCGCACCAGCACCAGGCTGTCGCGGACCTGCAACTGCTCGACGTTCTCGGTCAAATCCCGCGACGTCATGCCCTTGTGCACCTGCTCATGCCCGGCCAGCGCGTTGAACTCCTCGATGCGGGCCTTGACGTCATGGCGGGTGACGCGCTCGCGAGCGGCGATCGACTCCAGGTCGACGTGCTCGACGACCTTCTCGTAGTCGGCCACCGCCTCGGGCGGGACATCCACCCCCAGCCGGGCCTGCGCGGCCAGCACGGCCAGCCACAGGCGCCGCTCGGCCACCACCTTGTACTCGGCAGACCACAGGCGGGCCAACCGCGGTGAGGCGTAGCGGGTGGCAAGGACATTGAGGATACGCGGCTTGGCAGTCACGTTGCGTCAGTATATTCCGCCCGCCCCCAGCCGAAAAAAGTCGGCTGGGCTTTGATTGACCTGGCCGGGAGAGTGCCTGGTAGGCCTGGGTGCGACCGCTGGGGTGGTTCGTCTC
>NZ_JBFAOJ010000089.1:0-39477 GCF_040675205.1 Streptosporangium sp. NPDC049644
GGTTGTCGTGCTCCCACGAAGGGATGTCTCCTTCCCCGCCCTCGATACAGAGTTATGTACCTTTTTGTTACCTCTGTCTAGTTTGGCAGGGAGGGCCGTGGGGGTTTTCAATCCGGAGGGTCGGCCTGGTGTCAAACGAAACCTGTTGCGCTGGGCAGCACCGGCGATCGTTGGAATTCTGGTCTTCGCGCTGGCTGCTCTGGGGCCTGGAAGATTCAGACTTTCCCTGTCCGAGGAGAGCTTCGAGAAGGTCGCACGGTCAGCGGTAGCGGGAAGCGGCGACTGGAGGATGGATGCCGCGACGCTCGGGCTGTTCGAGATCTCCTGGGCCGAACGGCATGAGGGCACGGTGCGCTTCGCGCTTGCGGGTGGGGGAGACGGCATCCACGCCCATGGCTTCATCTGGAGCCCGAGCGGGGAACCTCCGTTGCCGGAAGAAGAGGAATACCAACCCGGGGTCGAGCACTACTACGGGCCCTGGTACCTGTGGAGTGAGAACTTCTGAATCCTGAGTGACCAACCGGGTGACAACGACCACGGACGGGCCCGGACACCGGTAGCCGGATGTGGACCGTACGCCCAGCTCAGGGCCGGTATCCGCCCTGGTCGCGCCCCTGCTCGGATCGCCCTACAAGCGAGATGTCACTGGTTCGAACCCGGTGGTGCCCATCGCAAGCTCCTTACCTGTGAAAACAGGTGAGGGCTTCTCTTTTTGTCGCCAGAGCATCTCGCCACGTCGCTTAGACAGATGTCGCCTCACAGCAAGTTCAACCTCTGACGCCAGTCCGGCCTCGACGAGAGTCTCCCCCGGCGAATACCCCGACCTCCGACCGATAGCGCGGAGAAAGTCGACCAGAGGGCGGAAATCTTCAGGACTGCGACCTTCCTCCCCGAGGGCTGTTGTGACCCAGGGGGCCGGCATTAAGCCGGCGTCCTCCTCGGTTGAAGGGGCACTAAGCGGTGGTGGCGCTGCCCGTCGCTCAAGCGGGCAGGTCCCAAGACGGGCCGCCGGGCTCACCCAGCCACACGTACTGGCGGTCCGGGGTGACGGTGAGGCCGAACGCTGACTGGTGCGGAGACCCAGCCTCCTGCCAGAGCAGGATGGCGTCCTCGACCGCGTCCCACAGCCGCAACGGGCCATGCTGGTACACCGTCCACCCGCCGCCCGGGTTCGGCCGGGTGTCAGCTCGGGAGCCGGTGGCGGCGTCCAGCAGGATCGTCGCATCACCCGTCGATGACCGCTGGGCGGCCGGTGCTCAGTTCAGGATCCATGCCGCCCATGCTCGCGACCTTTTAGGTGACGCACAGGTCGACGGTGCGGCCATCAGGATCGACGAGGACATGCCGACCGGGTGCCAGCGGCGGCGCGACGCCGCCGGCTGGGGCAGTAAAGCCGAGCCGCAGGCTCCCGGTGGCCGGACGGCTGGTGGCAGGGTAGAGCTCGAACACGATGCCGTCGAGCGTCGCGGCGTAGTGCTCAGGGCCGGTGCCGTGCTGCTCCGGGGTGAAGGTGAGGCCGAGCCCGCTGTAGAAGACATGGCAGGCGTCGAGCTGGTCGGTGTAGATGACGATCAGGTTGGCGTGGATCGTGGCTCCTCCTTGGTGGCCATGGGCGGACGACGAGGCACGCATGACGGCCTCCGCGTCCTCGCCCGAACTTAAAACGGCGAAGCCCCGCCCGTCCTCCGTGCTGGAGGGCGGGCGGGGCATTGTTGGGTTCAGGGCTAGTACTCGTAATTCACCGTGACGCGGTCTTGAGATCCACTGCTCGTAGGATAGGTGCCTCCGTGCAGGGTGTGCTTGACGGTGATCGTGCCCCTAGGGTCCAGGCCGCTGAAGGTGTAGACCCACAGTCCCAGGCTGCTGTTGAGGTCGAATGCGCCTGTGCACTTGTAATCAATGGTGGTGCCCGGTTCCTGATAGCAGAAGTCGACCGTCTCGGCGACCCTGCCGTTGTAGTAGGGCTGGACCAGCAGGAGCGTGCGGGTGATTTGCCCGTTGCTCGGGGTGCTCGCGTTACTGAAGTAGGTGATGGCGTCGCCACCGTCAGAGGTGATCGTGCCGTGAGGTTGATACACGGTCCACGACCCGGTGGTTGCCGCAGACGCGGGTAGGGCAACGATGGTCGAGGCGATGAGCGCTGCGCCGAAAAGGGTGGAAAGTAAGCGTCTGAACACAAGCCCTCTCAAAGGGGTAGGTGTAGGACACCAATGAGACGGCTGCCGGTGATGCCAGGTTGCCAAATGTCCAGATGTGGACATTTGTATTTGCTTTGTGTAGAGAATGCTGTATTGCCTGATTAAGGAGGATTTGCCTCGTCCTTCGGGCCAGACTGATCGTCCGTAGGCAGACACGATGACGCCCTCGCCCGGGGGAAGGGCAGGGGCGTCATCCGTGCGGGGTCACAGCCCTTCGAGGCCGTCCGTCAGAGCCTCGTACGGGTCGGGCTTCATGTCCGCCCGCACCCACTCGGCAACCTGTTCCCTGGGCAGATGCTCGGCCTGCCGGACGTCATGGGCGTGCGGTGCGCACAGGTCAACCAGGTCGCCCGGCTTCCGGTCTCGCCCGGCGAGGTGACCACCCTCGTTGGCCATGAACGCCTCAACCGCCCGGGTTCCGCATTCGGGCACCACGCAGTCGTGCACCTCGTCGCGGCGGCGGTGCTCAACCCGTTCGGAGTCGCTCCGCATTGCTCCTCCTCGGGGTCGTATGGTCAGGGTATGGCGCAGCAGATGGGCTACACCGCCGACCCCCACCTCAAAGGGCAGGGGCGCTGAAGAACTATCAGACGCCGAGTCGTGTGGCCGAACGTGATTCGGGGGAGCGCGGGAGCGTGATCGCTGCGACACCCGCGTAATCCGCGCTATCAGGGTTTTCACTGCTCGATCGCCGTTGGGCTGAGCTCGGGGATGTACTTGTACAGCGTGGAGCGGCTCACGCGGAGCAGTTCGGCGATGCTCGACACGGTCTCTTCGGGCTGGGCCAGCATGCGCCGTGCACGCGCCACCATCTCCGCATCCATCGCGGGTGGCCGGCCGAGGCGTTGCCCGCGGGCTCGTGCCGCCGCCAGACCCTCGTTGGTGCCTTCCACGATGAGCTCGCGGATTGACTCGGCCAGGGCGGCGAACACATGGAACACGAGTCGCCCGCCGGGGGTGGTGGTGTCGAGCGCTTAGTGCAGGGATTGGAAGCCGATGCTGCAGACACCGGCTCGGCGTGGGCGGACGAGGTCAGGCCGGGCTCCAGCCCGGAATCGATACGGTCTTGCTTGCGCCAGTTGTAGATCGTCTGGTCGCTGATCTGAAGGTTCGTGGCGACCTGCTGTACGGTTCGGCCTGCCCTGAGCAGATCCAGGACCTTACGCTGGAACTCGGGGGGATGGCTCCTGGGCATACTGATCTCTCTTGAGGATCTAGGCATGCAAGTCAGCCAAAGCGACTCCACGAAAGCAGGGGAACATCAAAGTCTCCACCGAACCCGGGGCGATTCACTCCGGTCTGAACCCGGTCGGGTCGACCTAAGCTGCCTGTGAACCTCTGCCGCCGGACGGGCTCGCGGGATCGCGGTACACGGCGTTACCGGCCCGCATCCTCCAAAGGAAGCTTGGAACCGGATCGTGCCCTAGCGATCCTCTTCTCGGCCCGCGGGCGCGGCCGTTCGAGGCTGTGCCATCCGGGATTGCTCGGGCCGGTACGCCGTCGCAGGTGTCAGAGGCCGGCCGCCGGCGATCCATTCCGTGATGGAACCGTCGTACACCCGTACCCCGGTGACGCCGGCCGAGCGCAGGGCGAGCCAAACAGCCGGGGCGGAGATTGCCGCGCCGCAGTACGCGACAACCGGTGTGTCGACGTCGATCCCGGCTGCGGCGGCCACCGACCTGATGCGGGACGGCGGATGGTGCAGCCCCGAGGAGTCGACGAGCATGCGCATCGGCAGTCTCGTCGCGCCCGGAATGAGCTGCGGCTGCTCCGCCCAACTGGAGTCGCGGCGGCAGTCGGCGATGGGCAGGCCGCCCGCCTGGTGCGCGAGCAGGTCGTTCAGACCGGCGATGGCGGAGCCGGTCTGGCTCAGGAGTGGCGGGTGAGTCACGCAGGGCCGCCGGGAGATCGGCCCGGTCTCCACGGGCCCGCCTGACCGCAGCCAGGCGGGCCACCCGCCGTCGAGGCGGAACGATCGCTCGAAGCCGTGAGCCCGCATCAGCCATACCAGCCGCGCCGCGGTGAACTGGTGGTTGTCGTCGTAGGCCACCAGGGTGCTGTCGGTACCGACGCCGAGGTCGGCGAGTGCGGCGGCGAGCGTCGCGGGATGGGCGGCCCGGCCCGGTGGCTGCGGGCCGGGCGCCTGGGTGGCGTCGAACCCGAGGTAGACGGCGCCGGGCACGCGCGAGCGGCGATACAGGTTATGCCCGGCCGGACCATCGCCCACGGGCCAGCGCGTGTCGACGATCCGGACCGACGGTGCGCCGATCAACCCGACCAGCTCATCACACGAGACGAGCAGTTTCTCCACGGTGATTCTCCCGGTTGGCGGTGTTGGCGGCATCCCATGAGCGCCTCCGTGCTCTATCGCATATGACCACAGAGATCGGCCCTGGGGATCCCCCGGAGTGTGGACAGCGGCTGTCGTGCGGTGAGCGACAACGGCCCTGAACAGAGCCGGAAACCGAGTTCTCTCTGCTCAGAGCAGATCCGCCCCAGGCAGATCGTGTCGACGCCGCCCCGGATCGCTCCACATGATGGACGCATGAGCGAAGAATCGAAACTTCCACTGTTCAACGCGCGGGTAAGGCATCAGCTTTACGAGCAGCGTGTTCTCGTTCTCGACGGCCCTCTCGATGACGACAATGGGACGTTGCTCGCCACGCAATTGATAGCCCTCGCCACGCAGGACGCGTCGACCGATATCGCATTGTGGATTCACTCCCCGGGCGGCTCGGTTCCATCGATGCTTGCGATCCGTGACATCATTCGACTCATTCCCTGTGACGTATCGACCCTCGTGCTGGGCATCGCCTACAGCGCCGGGCAATTCTTGCTGTCATCGGGTACCCGAGGGAAGCGCCGCGCCCTGCCGCACGCGCGTGTCCTGATGCATCAAGGCTCGGCCGGAATCGGCGGCACCGCAGTCGACATCGAACTGCAGGCCGGCGACCTTCGGCATACTCGCGACACGGTGCTCGGTCTTATCGCCGAGGACACGGGCCAGCCCGTAGAGCGCATATTCGAGGATTCTCTGCACGATCGCTGGTACACAACGCAAGAGGCACTGGACTACGGCTTCATAGACACAATCGTCCGGAGCTTCGACGAAATCGCGCCACACAGTCGCCCGCGACTTGGATTCGGCGTCACCGAAGGAGTCGGTCAGTGACCACGTACACGATCCCTAACGTCATCGCCCGGGATTCTCGTGGCGAGCGGATCATGGATGTCTACTCGCACCTGCTCACCGAGCGAATCGTCTACCTGGGAACCGCAATCGATGCGGGCGTCGCGAACGCGCTCGTCGCACAGCTTATTTTTTTGGAGTCGGACAACCCCGATGCCCCCATACAGTTCTATATCAACTGCGAAGGCGGGGATCCGAGCGCAATGCTCGCGATATACGACACCATGCGCTATATCCGCCCGCGGGTTGAGACAACCTGCGTTGGACAGGCCATCGCGGTGGGCGCCGTCCTTCTCGCCGCGGGCGCCGAAGGAAAACGTGCCGCTCTCCCGCACGCACGAATAATCCTGCACCAACCAGCTGCTCAGGGGCGCGGAACGATCCCCGACCTCATCTTGCAGGCCGATGAGGTGGTACGTGTCCGAGCGGACATCGAGCGCATACTGTCACGACACACGGGCCAGACTGTCGAGACCCTGCGCGCCGACACCGATCACGATCGCGTGTTCACCGCGACCGCGGCCTTGGAGTACGGGATCCTCGATCAGATCATCGAGGAGCACGCATAGGCTCGGATGATTTCGGCAGGCCGCGCTACGCGGCCAGAGCGTACGCCACCGAGCAGGTGGCACCTCTTGACGTGCTGCTCTGAGCAGACCGCAAGCTCTCGGCAACGGCAAGGGTCAGATCGACCAGGGTGACATCCAGTGCGCCGGCGACCGCAGCGATCATTTCGCTCGATGGCTCTTTGACGCCTCGTTCCATCTCGGAGAGATACTGCGGCGAGACACCGGCACGACGCGCCGTCTCGCTCAACTTCTCGCCCCGCTCATGACGAAGACCTCTGAGACGCTCACCGAGCGCGTGCCGCCAGAGCGGCTCGCGAGCCGGAGACGGCTTGGGATCGGTCCGATCGATCGCTGGACGTAGCGGCGGGACAGAGGAGGCCATGCCTCAGCATAGGTAGACGACGCGTTCGAGTTCTGTGGGCTTCGCGCAGAGCAGAACCGTCCCCGCCTCCTCCGTCCCGGTCCTCGCCCTCCGGTGATGACATCACCGGAGGGCGAGCAGCACGTCGTATGCGCGTCTGCCGGCGCCGCCTGAGAACCGACCTCGTGGCGACGCCTGGGTTCCAGTGCTTGTCGCAACACACCTGATCACCAGGGGCGTGTTGACGGCGAGGCGAGGACCCAGGCGCAGGTTGGATGTCGAGTCGGAGTACTGGCGGCCGGTGCTGTCAGGCGTCTCCCCGGCTGCGTCGTGCGGTCATGATGCCCTCGCTTCCCGTTCGAGGAGAGCGATGTAGCCGGAGACACGGCCGAGGCCGGGATGAAGCCGGGCACGGCCCTGGGGGGTCGAGCGCAGACGGCCCGCGCCGAGCTGCTCGTCGTCCCGGCCGACCTGCGCTACGACGGTCAGATCGGGGTCGAGGATCGGCCCCGGTGCCCCGCGCACCATATGGACGTCCGATCGCCCTCCTCCGGGAGGCGATTCATGAGCTTTCGCTGGTGGTTCACCTTTCGACCGTCGCCGATACATGTTGGCGTCATTTGATCTAAGGACCTTGATCAAGCATCGGTTCCGTGGTGCCGTGAAAGTGCGAGGCGTGCTCACATCGGTGCGGAGAACGCCGCCGACGCCCCACCACGCCGACGCGCCGTCAGGTCATGGAGCCAGTCCTTCGAGAAAGCGGAAGAATGCGAAAACTGTCGTCATTCACGTACATCGCGAGGGCATCGAAGTCAGCGACCGTGTCAGAGAGGAGTATGTCCTCCCCTACGTTCTTCACGCGCAAGCGTTCCCGGCTCGGGATCGTGCTCGGGGCCACCGTTCTGGGGGTCGTGGTCCCCGCGTCGGCGGCCTATGCCGCTCCGCCGCACAACCTGCCCCAGTCGGCCGGAGGGTACGAGGCTTCGTTCTCGCCGGTCTACGACTACGACGGCGACGGCTGCTACGCCACCCCCGCCATCGGGCCGGACGGGACCCTCGCTTCGGGGCTGAACCCGACCGGCGCGGTCAACGGCAACTGCCGCGACCAGTCAGACCTGGACAACACGCAGACCTACGCCCGTTCCAAGTGCAACAACGGCTGGTGCGCCGTCGTGTACGCCAGCTACTTCGAGAAGGACCAGGCGCTGCCCGGCATCAGCCTCGGCGGCCACCGTCACGACTGGGAACACGTCATCTCCTGGGTCAACCAGGCGTCCAACCAGGTGGAGTACCTTTCGACCACGCAACACAGCAGCGTCGTGACCTATACGCGCTCGCAGGTGCGCTTCGACGGGTCGCACCCCAAGGTCGTGTACCACAAGGACGGGGCGTCCACGCACTTCTTCCGGCTCGCCAACGGCAATGACGAGCCGCCGGAGAACCACTATCACAACTGGCGCTATCCCCCGCTCGTGGACTGGAACGGCTGGCCCAGCACCTGGCTGCGCGACAGGCTGATGAACGCGGACTTCGGCGCCGCGACCATCAAGATCAACGATGGCAGGTTCGGAGACCTCCTCTCGCGCGCCAAGCCGAGCGGCATCCCTTTTGACCCCTGGGCCTGACGAGCCCGTCATCGCCCGCGGGCGGCCGACCTCTCCCACCGGGGTGTCCGTGGTCCGGCCGCCTGATCGGGTGACCGCGCCGGCTGTTCCCGCCTTGAGACGGAGGAGTCGTTCCAGGTCTTGTTCGAGGACAGTGCACAGCGGCATCCAAGCCGGCGACAAGTGATGATCGGTAACTTGCCCGGAATGAGAAAGCGATCTTCTGTCCTCGCCGTGTCGGCCATGGCGGCCCTGCTCACCGCCCCCACCGCCGCCCTGGCCGCGGCGAACTCACCTGCGGCGGCTCCGGCGGTCGTGTCGGCCTCCGGGACCAAGACCCTCTCCTTCCGGGGGATGAACCTGAAGATCCCCACCACCTGGAAGGTGCACGACTACACCGACCGGGTCCTGGTGGCGACCGGTAGCTGCAAGGTTCCCGAGCCCTTCGCCCCGAACTGCCGGGGGTTCTGGCTGTACGGCCCGAAGGTGATCGCCTACGGCGCTGAGGGCCGTCGTTACACCGGTGCGAAGCCGTTCGTCCCGGCGAGTGGGGCGCCGGCGGGCTGTCCCTTCGAGTACGGAAGCATCCAGGTGATCGGCAAGGCCACCTCGACAGGGCTGCGCCAGGTCGGGCGCGGGCACGAGGCGAGGTACACCGCCTGGGCCGGCCGGTGCGTGAAGCAGCAGAGCGGCCGGCAGACGAAGAGTTTCATCCAGCGAGAGTGGTTCCTGCCCGAGTCGAAGATCGTCGTAGTGGACGTGTGGGGCGACCAGAAGCTGCCGGGCCTGCTGAGGAACGCCGCTTGGGGCTGACCCGAGAAGGGGAGCGGGCCGGACCTCCTGCTCCCCGCCGGGTTCGCCCTCCCACTCCTCGGCGACCGCACCGCTGATCGTCCGCGCCGCCGCCTCGGGGACGCCACGCACTTGGTCGGCGATGGCCTGTTCGTTCGGGGCAGCCTGCGGGTCACTCCTTCAGCACGCGGCCGATCACGGCTGAACCATGACGAGCACCGTAGGCCGTACGACCTGCTGGCTCAACGACGGAGTTCGTCGTATGCCGGCGAGGCTGAGGCGGTTGTCGAGGTGACCTTTTCGGACAGGCCCCGGTCCCGAGGGCGGCCGTCGTGGGAGATCACCAGCACCTGCTCCGGATTGGCATAGGTGTTCGCGTACCTCAAGAGTGAATCCAGAGCACCCGCGCCGGAGCTTTCGGTTTCGGATGGGATGGGAAGCGGGATCTTCTCCTGGTAACAATGGAAAAGATCCTGGTCACCCAGATTCTGGAGGGCATAGTTCCTCCAGCCGGGAACAGGATCGCCTGGCCTGGCCTGCAACCCCATGACCGAATACCCGAAGGGGGCAAAGACGCGGTACAGTCCCGCGACAGTGGCGCCGGTGCCGAATCCGCACACCAGGTAGCGAATTTCCGGCCAATTCTTGCGGACCTTCCGCAGGAGTTGCAGTCCCCATAGCTCCACGCACCTGACCAAGGCCACGTTGGTGAACTGCCTCGGCCAGAACCAGCCCTCCTGCTCGTACTGAAGGCAGAGCCGGTGAGCCTCGTCGAGGTTCGTGATCGTCCGCACCTCGCCGCGGAAGCCGCGCCTCATGAGATGATCGCGGCCGGAGGCGTCCGTGATGGCGACGGTCGGCAGTCCTTTTTTTCTTCCGAGCAGATCCAGGGCGAGCGCGGTTGACGAGCCGGAGATCTCAACGAATCCTCGGACATCTTGCGGAGCCTCTTCAAGGAAAAGCTCGTACGTCAGGTACTTGAGGCTTCCCGATTCGTATACCCCACCCCAGAGCACGGCCGGGCCGTTCTCGTCAGGCCGGATGAGGGTGAAAGGTGCATCCATGGCGCTCATGCGGGGACGACCGAGCCTCGGACATAGTGGTGGTCAAAGAAATCCACGTACAGATACTCGGGGTGGGACACCATCTGATCCCGCCCCAGGAGGATGGCGCGCATGATCTCGCTCACCATCATCCCGGCTGCGGTGGTGGCTCCGATCACGCAGGTGGGAGCATGCCCGCGACCGGCGAAGCAGGCATCCCAGTGTTTCTGCACGACATAGCTGCCGAGCCGGGGGATGATCTTTGGCAAATCGATGCGTCCGTCCGGAAGCATGTAGAGATCCTCATAGCGGGGTGCTTCTGGCTGGAAAACATGCAAAGCGGCCCCGAAGCCCAGCATCAAGCCGGTCATGATGACGATGCCCCGCTCCCGGCACGCCTGATGCAGCCATTCTTTCGCTCTGAGGCCGGCGATGTCGATGACTTCCACGACGTAGTCCACCGGTTTTCCGTCGAAACCCGAAAGCAAGGAATCGATATTGTCCTCCGTCACGCCCTCGGTCGCTTTGCGGATCCGCAGCTCCGGGTTGATGTCCTGGCACATCCTCCCGACGACCTCGATCTTCAGCTGACCGACGGTGCTGTCGAAGCTGCCGACCTGGCGATTGGAATTGTGCACCTCGTAAACGTCGAAGTCTGCGAGCGTCACCCAACCAAAGCCCAGGCGGGCCAGGTCCACCGCGCACTGCCCGCCGGCGCCGCCCACTCCGGCCACGAGAACATGGGTGTCCGCGACCTTCTTCATCGATTCTTCATCCAGAATCCCCAGGTTGCGCTGGAATCTGGGGTTGATTTTGGAGCCCTCCATCGGAAACCTCACTTCACTTCTGCATGCAGACGTAATAATTCTCGCCGAAGTAATCGTCGCCATCCGCGACCAGGGGGCGTGAGAAACCCAGGCATCGCAGGGTGTCCACCAGTTCGTCCACCTCGAAGAACGTCACCATTTCATTGGGGTCGGTGGTCAGTTTCTGAGCGCAGGTCGAATGATGGGCCAGCGCGGCTTGGAGAGCCTCGGTGAAACGCCCTTCCGCCTGCCACTCCGCGATGGAGTGTCGAAGCACCTTCTGCAGGTCAGGCCGGCGTTTCGGGCCGGTGGCGATCATCACGCCCCCCGGCTTCAAGTGGGAGAGAACCTCGTGCAGCGCCGATTCGACGTCCTGGACGTAGAAGAGGACGTTGTTGAGCAGGACCGCGTCCGCGTCGGAAACAACCTGGGAGGGAAAGTTCTCCACACTTCCCTCCATGACCGTCCATCGGTCGCGAGCCTCGCCCGACGCGGCCGCCTTCTTGTCGTGAGCCCGCTGGAGCATGGCAGAGTTGTTGTCGAAACCGACGACCCGGTGACCGCGGTCAATCAGCGCCTGGCTGACCAGGCCGGTTCCACACCCGGCGTCGATCACCGTCCGCCGGCCCTCCGTGTCGCGAAGGATCTTGCTGAGCATCCGCTGGTAGCAGTTCAGCTCGGGAATCATCTGGTCATAACTCTTGGCGAACTCGGTCCAGATGTTTTCGTTCATGTCGCTTTCAACTCCCTAAAATCTTTCTTCATGGGCGACGGAGAGGATTCCGCCGACGCCTAAGTGATTTCGGCATACCGGTCGGCAGGAAAGTCGTCTGCGGGCATGCGGGGTCACGGCTCCTCGTAGGTCGGCGCGGTCGCGTCCGGAGAGTGTGGCCTCGGGGTCCTCGTTCGCACTCCAGCCGCGGATCGCGCGACGGGGCAGGTTCGTGACGGGGATGCAAAACGGCCGCGGCGCGCCCGACGGGTCAGTTCCGTGAGTGGGCCGCCGCCTGTTCCTCCCGACGGCCCCCGCGCAGCTTCATGATCGCATGTGGCATCCGGGAAAGGGTCTGCGCCCGGCTGCTGTAGGTCAGGAAAAGGGTGTCGTCACGGTTGGCGGGGGGAAAGAAGCCAGAATAGCAGAGCACTGTGTTCGCGAAACCGTAGGCGTCCACGAGGCTTTTCCTGGCCGCGTTCTTCGAGAACACGATTCCGGTGTCCCAGTCGCTTCTGAACAGGTCAAGGGTGAGTATCTTGGCCAGCGGAAGCAGAAGGCCGGGTATTTCCCTTCCCCGCCAGCTCGGATGCACCCAGTGCCCGCCATAGTGCGCCACCCTGCCGGATATGATCGGTGTCTCCGCCGGCAGAACGAGATCCATCGACTGTTTCACTTCGGGGGGCAGCGGATCGAACCACAGCCGCACGGAGCTTATGTGACTGCTGAAGTCCGCCGTGTATATCATTCGCACGGCGATGCACGCGACCGTCGATCCGTCGCGGTCCCTGATGGCCAACCAGTAGCTGTTCTGGGCGGAGACGGGACTGTGCGCCGGGTCAAAAGTCGGGTTGATGCCGTCGGAGTGAACGGCGGTCCGCATGTGGCGGACCCAACTTGAGATATCCGTATTGTAGTCCAGCGTCAGGCCCCGTTGATCCAGCCATTCTGTGGACTCTTTCAGGAACTCGTTCAATGTGGCGGCGACGGCAGCCGAACTACGACCTATCTCAAGGACCTGGCCTACCAAGATTCCAACCTCCGACCGGGATATGACTCGACGGACTGCTTTCACCGGGCAGGTCAACGTTCCATGCGGTTCCGCCAGGCTCCGTGACCTGGCGGGACCGGTGACGCGCTGAGGTGGCCCGGTGAGGTTTCCCGGCCAGGGGCCCGCACAACGGCAGGACCGTCATGAGTTCCCCACGGGCTTTGGCCTGCTCCCTGGCGGGACCCCGCGGCGCGCGTATCGTCGAACGTTGGGAGACACTGTGCAGGCGCCTTTCCGACACCGCGTGGTCTTCCGTCACGGAGCTCGCCGAAATTCCACGTGGCGGATCCCGGGTTTCCCCTGACTCGCTTGGTGGCGATCATTTCCAGGGCCTGTCTGGTTCTTCGTGCAGGAAAGCCGTCATCATTTTCTTTCTTGCAATAATCGATTTACCTGCCGCGGTGGCCTGATCTGCATCGGAATTTCGATCGGCTTTGCCGTGGCGTGAAACCGGTCACTTCGCGGCAAGATTATCCAGCCCTGGTTGAGGAAGACTTGGAGTCTTCTTGAGAGACTCCGTATGCCCTGGTCATAGGGGGACAGGTGAGGCGGGGCCGCGGGGTTGTCGGGCGTGGCTCCCCCTCGTACCGTGGGGATCCGGGGGCCGGCCGTACCGGTCGATCTGGTGCGATCCGATCACCTGGTCGGTAAGAGGTCGTGTTCGCCGGATACGCCGACCGCCTCCCGGGACCGTGTTCTCCCTAGAGCTCCGGAGCCGAGCGTGGCAATGACGATCGTGTACGAGACGCACTCGATCACGACCGACAACGAGGTCGGAATCGCGACCGGCCGGTTGCCGGGAGAGCTGTCACCGCGAGGCCGTGAGCTGGCTCGGGAGCTTGGCGAACGCCGCCGCCACGATGGCCTGGCCGCGGTGTTCACCTCCGACCTTCGTCGTGCCGTGCAGACCGCGGAGCTCGCTTTCGCGGGCATCGACATTCCGATCCATCAGGATGAACGGCTGCGCGAATGCGACTACGGCGAGTGGAACGGAATGCCCGTGGCGCGGCTGGCCGCCGAGAGATCCCGGCATGTCGACGTGCCGTGGCCGGGCGGGCAGAGCTACCGGCAGGTCGTCGAACACACCCGTGATTTCCTGACGGACCTTGCCGGGCTCTGGGACGGCAGGAGGGTGCTGCTGATCGCGCACTCGGCCAACCGGTGGGCGCTGGGCCATCTGCTCGGCGGGCGGGCACTGGAGGAACTGGTGGACGAGGAGTTCGCCTGGCGGGAGGGCTGGGTCTACGAGTTGCCCGAGAGGTGGGAAGGCGTGATCCGCGCCTCGGAAGAGGCGTCACCGTGTTCACCTGCCGCCCGGCCCGGAGACCGCTGACCGGGGCGGGGCAGGCCGGTGGTGTCGGCGGTGGACCTGACTTCCGATGATCTTTCGCGTGTCGCTCGGTGGCTTCCGGAGACGCGTTGAGGGATCATGGAGCGGACTCGTGTCCTTCCTGCGGTGTGCCGTGCCAGACAGGGACGTTGAGTATCGCGTCCATCCGCCGCAATTCGTCGCGGTGGAGCGCGCTCAGGCGGGTCAGGACCCGTTCCCCCTCCGGTGTCAGCGACACCCGCACCGCCCTGCCGTCGCTCGGGTGCGCGCTCCGCTCCACGAGTCCCTGTGCCTGTGCCCGATCGACCAGTTCGACCACACTGTGGTGGCGTAGCCGGAGAGAGTCGGCGAGCTCTCGCACGGTCGCCCACTCGCGGCCGGGAAACCCCTTCAGCGCCAGCATCAGCTGGTACTGCTGCGGAGTGAGGCCGTTCCTCCGTGCTGTCTCCTCACTGAAACGCAGATAGCGGCGGATCTCAAAACGGAACCGAGCCAGCACCTCGAAATCCCGCTTCGTCAGGGGGGCGAGTCCCGCCCCGTCGTCCTCGGCGGTCGTCGCGCCTTGACGCGACGGCCCCTCGGTCTCACGATCCGCCATGTCACAAACGTATCGTGATGCGACATGTTCGTGCCGCCCTCCTGGAACGCGCCTCGCGGCGATCACGGCCTGTCGCGGGCGCGGTGATACAGGTGATGCAGGCGTGACCCCGGCGGAAGGAGGCTGAATCCGCTCGGCAAAAAGGTACATATCGGACAGTTTGTATCGCGCTACGATAGAAAGGTCCGAACGGGGAGGCAGTGTGGCCGGGCCTGACGGACAGGCACCTCAAGGAGGTGTGTCGTGCCCAGTGACCGTGAACGCGAGGCGGCACGCGAGATCCAGTGCCGGTCGCCGGTCGAGGATCCGGGCCTTGCGCGGCCCTTTGACGCCGGCGCCCGGCGCCCGCACCGCGCGCCGTCCGGCCTGATCCGATATCGCCCGCATCCGGGGTACCGCTCCGGACGGTCCTGCCTGGTGGCGAGATCAAGGCGGAACGGTGCCGGAAGCGACGATGACCGCCGCCCCGTGGCCGGCCTGCCCGCCGCGAGCGGGAGAGGTCTTCGGAACGGCGGGACCGGGGGAGACGCAGGAGGGTGAAATGATCACTACCGTCATCTATGTGCTGATCGCCATCGTGGTGCTGGGGGCGATGTGGCTGAAGGCCGGTGTGCGGGTCGTCAAACAGTTCGAACGGGGCGTCGTCTTCCGGTTCGGACGGGTCCGCTCCGAACTCCGTGCTCCAGGACTCGCCCTGATAATGCCGGTCGCCGACCGCCTGCAGAAGGTCAACATGCAGGTCGTCACCATGCCGGTGCCCGCCCAGGACGCCATCACCCGGGACAACGTGACGGTTCACGTGGACGCCGTCATCTACTTCCGGGTCGTCGACCCGGTACGCGTGGTGGTCGGCGTCCAGGACTACGAATCCGCCATCCGCCAGGTCGCGCTGGCCTCGTTGCGGTCGATCATCGGCAAGAGCGAGCTGGACGACCTGCTGTCCAATCGGGAGCGGCTCAACCAGGGCCTGGAGCTGATGATCGACAGCCCGGCCGTGAGCTGGGGCGTGCACATCGACCGGGTCGAGATCAAGGACGTGGTGCTCCCCGAGTCGATGAAGCGGTCCATGTCCCGGCAGGCCGAGGCGGAACGTGAGCGGCGCTCCCGCATCATCACCGCCGAGGGCGAGCTGCAGGCCTCGAAGAAGCTGGCCCAAGCCTCTGAGACGATGGCCCTGCACCCCGCCGCGTTGCAGCTGCGCCTACTCCAGACCGTCGTCGAAGTCGCCGCGGAGAAGAACTCCACCCTGGTGCTGCCCTTCCCCGTCGAACTGCTTCGCTTCCTGGAACGAGCGACACCCCCCGAGTCCGGCCAGGCCACCGCGAACTCCACCCCGACGCTGGCCGGGGGCTTGGCGGCACCGGTCGGCCAACACCTTCCGGGCACCCGCATCCCCAACCAGGTCGCACCCAACGCCGCGGAGACCGGCCGGTAGGCCGTACCCGGCCTCGCCACCGGGCGCCGCCCCCGAAGGGCCGGCCGCCTCCACCGGGACCGCGGCGACGATCCGTGCTCACGCCTGACGGTGACCGCTGAGCGCGACCCTGCGGATGGACGCCTGCAGTTCGGCCTCCTCCTCGTCGCCCAGCGCCGCCATGGCCGAGGGGAAGGTCGCGGACAGATCCACCATGATGTCGAGGACCACCTCGTCCAGGAGCCCTTCGAGGTTCGACGGTCCCACCTTGGATCGCGCGCCGGCCAGCCGCGGCCCGTTGACCATGGCTCGGGCGACCCGGTGCAGTTCCTCGGAAGTGAGGATCACCTGCGGGTCCCAGGGACGGCTCTGGTCGAAACGTTGCTCGTCGAACTCCTCGATCTTCAGCTTGACGGTCGGCCTGCGGTCGGGAGGCAGGGGGACATCGGGTCGCAGGACGATCCCCTCGGCCAGGTTGCCCGGCAGGCCGGGCAGGCCGAGCGCCTGCGGCACCCGGCTGGGGAACCGGACCGGCAGAGCGTCGAGCTCCGACCGGGTCCCTCTGCCGAGAAGCGGCACAACGTCGAGCTCGGCGTCGGCGGCGATCGAGGCGACGTCCGCGTAGGGCAGGAAGACGCCGGGATCACCGGGATCCTGATGGAGTAGCACGTCGAAAAGGGCGAAGCGGATTTCCGGGCTGTACCAGACCCCCGTTTGAACCGGAGTGATGCCCGGCATCGGCGAGACGCCGAGGTGGGGGTAGTGGCCGCCGTACAGCTCGCCGTAGACGCGTACGGCCGCGCCGCCCCGGCTCAGGGCGGCCCGCGCGGCTTTTTCGAGGTGACCGCGGAGCAGCTGCCAGCCGAAGAACGGCTCGTCGTCGCGTAGCCACGCCTTGCGTTTGCCCGCGAACGTGTTCCGGCCATCGTGGGCGATCACCATTTGCGCCCCGTGCACCTTCTCGGTCGCCACCCAGGGACCGCCGGCGACCGTCCCGCCGGACCGCTCGGCCGCGGGGATCTTGGGGTAGGCGAGGTGTCGCATTGGAGCAGTATGACCAGGACGAGTTCAGCGGGCACCTGATTTACCGGGCCGGGCGGCGGCTCGGCCATGCCGCCCGCCCCGCCTCGCGGACGCCGTACGGGATGACCGGACACCGGTTACAGCCGAGGGAAGGTCATGTTCGGCACCAACCGGCCGCGGCTTTCGCATGATCGTGCCCTCGCGCAGGTCGAGCAGCTCGGGCTGAGCGACGAGGCCAGGGCCGACTTCCTCGGGGGAGCCGCCCGGCGTGTCTTCCGGCTGCCCGGTGGCGGGAGGCTGACGAACAGGTCTTCGGGGGATCGTTGACATGCAGCCATCTGGCTGCCTATCTTTTAAGGCAGCCGAATGGCTGCATGTTCGGGGTGGTACAGGATGGACGAGGTTTTCAAGGCGCTGGCCGATGCCAGCCGCCGCCGGCTGCTCGACAGTTTGAACGCCCGCAACGGGCAGAGCCTGCGCGAGCTGTGCGCCGGGCTGGACATGGCCCGGCAGTCCGTCAGCAAGCATCTGGCAGTGCTGGAGGCGGCCGGCCTGGTGACCACGGTGCGGAGCGGCCGGGAGAAGTTGCACTACCTCAACGCCGCGCCGATCAACGCCATCGCCGAGCGCTGGATCGACCGGTACGACCGCGGCCGGGTGCGCGCGCTCGCCGATCTGAAGAGAGCATTGGAGCAGGAACCGATGGGCAACCCCGAGTTCGTCTACACGACCTACATCGGCACCACGCCGGAACGGCTCTGGCAGGCGCTGACCGACCCCGCCTTCACCCGTCGCTACTGGGGGGTCGGCTTCGAGTCGGACTGGAAGGCGGGGTCGCCGATGGTCTGGGAGGAGCGGGGGGTGAGGATCGCCGACCCCGAGCAGGTCGTTCTCGAATCCGATCCCTACCGCCGGCTGGCCTACTCCTGGCACACCTTCACCCCGGAGTTCGCCGAGGCCTGGGAGTTGGACGAGAAGGTCGCCGCCCAGTGGGCCGGGGAGCGCAGGTCGAAGGTGACCTTCGACATCGAGCCGCTCGGGCGGATGGTCAAGCTGACGGTCGTCCACGACGGCTTCGACCCCGGCAGCACCCTGCCGGAGAGCTTCGGCGAGGGGTGGCCGCAGATCCTGTCCAGCCTCAAGACGCTGCTGGAGACCGGCGAGACCCTCCCCGGCGAAGACGGCTGACTCAGCGGGTCACCGCCCGGCGTGCGCGGGCCGCCAGGGTCAGCACCTCGTCGACCGGCCACTGGTCGTAGGCGTGCTCGCCGTACTTGCGGGTGACCACCCGGCCGTCGGGGGCGATCAGGAAGTCGGCGGGGAGCCCGAGCCGCCCGCCGTGCGGCCGGATGGACGGCGGACGCTCCCGCCCGCGGGCGATCGCCCAGAGGGCGCGTACGACGGCCAGGGCGATGGTCGGCCAGACCCGGGGGTCGAGCAGCGCGCGGGGCGCCTGTTCCACGCCGAACTCCGCGTACAGCTTCTTGTCCGGGTCGGCGATGACGGCGAACGGCAGGCCCGTGGCGTGCTCGGCCAGTTCCTCGGCGGAGGAGTGGAACACCACCACCTCGCGGATTCCGGCGGCCTCGATCTCGGCGTGCCGGGTGACGAAGGAGCGCAGGTGCAGGTTGCAGACCGGGCAGCCGGCGAAGCGCCGGAACTGCAGGTGAACGAGATGGTCCCGGTCCGGGACGGGGGCCGCGGCGCCGGTGACGGAGGACAGTTCGCGGGCGGAGACGGTGGAGCCGGGCTGGAGACGCATCGGAACTCCCTTGTAGGCGTACGGCATATACCTACAATTGTAGGCGTATGCCGTACACTTTCAACCGCCATGCCACGCCCGCGTTCGCTCACCCAGGACCAGATCGCCGCCGCCGCCCTCGCCGTCATCGATCGCGACGGCCTCGCGGCCCTGTCGATGCGCGCGGTCGCCGCGGAACTCGGCATGAGCGCGATGGCGCTCTACCGCTATGTCGGCGACCGCCAGGAAGTGGAAGGGCTCGTGGTCGAGCTGGTGCTCGGCGGCGTCGACGTCTCATCGCCGCCGGGGACGTCATGGCGCGAACGGGTCACCACACTGGTCGGCAGGTTGCGCGACCAGGTGGGCGCGCACCCGCACATCGTGCCGCTGACGATGACCCATCGGCACCGTTCCGCGGGCGTGCTGCGCTGGTCGGAGGCGGTGCTCGGCATCCTCGCCGAGGCCGGCCTGGCGGGTGCGGACCGGGTCGTCGCGCTGCGCGGCCTGCTGAGCTACGTGATCGGCGCGGTCCAGCTGGAGCATCTGGGCCCGCTGTCGGGCGCGGGCACGACCGTCTTCGCCGGGCTCGCCCCTGCCGACTTTCCGTATATGGCCGAGACGGCGGGTCACGCGCGTCTCGTCGGCGCCGACGAGGAGTTCTACGGCGGCCTCGCCATCGTGCTGCGCGGGATGTGCGATCCCTTGGCGTGAGAGGTCCCGGCCGGGCCGTGCCCGCGGTGGCCTTCGACGGCAGGGCGGTTTCGCGGGGATTGTCGGAGCGCTCTGATAGACGTGGCCCATGGGTGTGAGTGTTGGTGAATTCCTGGAGATGCTCGACAGGCTTCCCGAGGTGCAGCAGAACGACTCCGGCAGCTGGACCTCGCTGAAGGTCCGAGGCAAGGGTTTCGGCTACCTGTGGGGAGACACGGAGACGGTGGGTCTCAAGGCGACGATCGACGAGCAGATCGCGCTGGTGGCGGAGCGGCCGGAGGTGTTCGAGGTCCAGTTCACCGCGGGCCGGTTCGGCTGGGTCGTGGTGCACCTCGCGAAGATCGATCCGGATGAGCTGTTCGAGCTGGTCACCGAGGCGTGGTGCCTGACGGCCCCCAAGCGGCTGGTCGACGCGCACGAGGCCGGGCGGTAGTCCTGCGACACGTCGGGGGCCGGTTCGTGATCATTTCGTGACGTTCCTCGGCGGAAGTGCCGGTCCGCACCGGCCCGGGGCGCCGCATGTTCGTGGCCCGCGCCGAGGAACGCGGCAGTGCCTCGCGAGCCGTCCGCGGTCCTGTCAGTTGTCGATCCCCGCCCCGCCTCTGTTGCCGGGAGCCCTGTTGTCGCTGATGCCGCCGCCGATGCCGACACCGTCACCGCCGATGATGCCGTGGTCGCCGTGGTGACCGCGCCGGGCGCGGCACCTCTCGGGGTGCCTGTGCTCGCGGCAGGGCTTCTGGGCGGAGCCGAGAGTGGGCGAGGCGTTCGAGGCCGCGGTGTCCGCGACGGCGGACGGAGCCGGCGTCATCATGGGGGCGAGGAGGGCGGAGGCCGTCATCGCACCGGCTGCGAGAGCGTTCCTGACCTTGGTCATCGCATCTCCTCGCGGGTGGAGATCTCGAACTCCGGCTCTGGCGGAGAACGCGGCATGGTGTCCGGCGGCGGCGATGCCCGAGCCGACGGTGTGCCGGGCCGGCGGTCGGTACGGCAGGGAACCTGCTCCCACGGTAAGCGAAGGGACCCGAGGTGGTCGGCCACAGGATTTCAAAACCTTGGGGCGGTCGGATGACCCGCCGGTAGCGGGCAGGGGCTTGCCGCCCGGAGTTGATCCTGCGGACAAATGAGTTGCTTCGATGTAATATGCGATTCGCCGTAGTTACTCGCTAGTAGCATCGTTGCCGACGCAAGTTCCTGCCGGTCTTCGACGTCAGAAAGGCGCTCATGTTCGGCGGCTCGCTCGTCGCGGGCGCGGCTGCCGATCCCGGCCGGGCCAGGTGTGCATGAGCGACAACCGCGAAAGGAATCAGGCATGCCCACGCTCGACCGCCAGGACGACGTCTTCGTCCTCGACATCGGGGACACCGAGAACCGTTTCCACCCCGACTGGATCGCCTCCGTCGACGCCGCGCTGGACGAGGTGGAGAAGGCGGAGGGCCCCCGTGCCCTGGTGACCGTCGCGACCGGCAAGTTCTTCTCCAACGGCCTGGACCTGGACTGGCTGTTCGCCAACGCCGACCGGCACCGGGACTACGTGGTCAGCGTTCACGAGCTCCTGGCACGGGTGCTGACCCTGCCGATGGTCACCGTGGCCGCCCTGCAGGGGCACACCTTCGCGGCCGGCGCGATGTTCTCCCTGGCCCACGACTTCCGGGTGATGCGCGCCGACCGGGGCTACTGGTGCCTGCCGGAAGCCGACATCAACATCCCGTTCACTCCGGGCATGTCCGCGCTGATCCAGGCCCGGCTGTCCCCGCAGACCGCGCACGAGGCGATGACCACCGCGCGCCGCTACGGCGGCCATGACGCCCTGGCCGCCGCCATCGTCGACCGCGCGGTGGACGAGGACGCCGTGCGGCGGACCGCCATGGAGATCGCTCGGGCCCAGACTGCCAAGGGCGGCGCCACCCTCGGCACCATCAAGGCCCGCATGTACGGGCCCGCCTTGGAGAGGCTGCGAGAGAAGGACAACCCGCTCGGCTGAGCGGTCGAGGTCCAGGCCCGCCGTGGCACGGATATCGCCGCCCGGGCGGCGGTTCTCAGCGCCTGTTCACCCGCAGGGACACGATCGTGCCCGGCGGGCCTGCGGGGACGGGTCAATGGGCACGCGTGTCCTTCAGCGGGGGACACCGGCTCCGAAGGCGGTGTGCCGGGTGGACGAGGCCACGACCCGGCCCGCGACGACGACATGGCGGGGCGGTGCGTGCCGGGTCAGGGCCTCGCGAAGGGTCCGCCCCTCAAGGACGACGAGATCCGCGGGAGCCCCGGGTTCCAGGCGGTGGGCGGGCAGGCCGACGACCCGGGCGGCGTCGACGGTCACCATGTCGTACAGCCGTTCCAGGGCGGCGTCGGTGCGGGCGTCGAGCAGGTGCGCGGCCAGGAACGCCACCTCCAGGAGGTTGTGCCGCCCGAACGGGTAGTAGGCGTCCTCGACGTCGTCCTGCCCCAGTGCGACCGGAACCCCGGCGCGGGCCAGCTCGAAGACCGGTAGATGGAGCGGTCCGGTGTGCGGGTCGCTGACGAAACCGAGCCCCGCCGCACGACACAGCCCGGCCAGGCGTCGCAGGTACGGCTCGGGATAGAGGGCCATCGCCCGCGCGTGCTGGGCGCTGCCGCGCCCGATCATGTTCCGCTCCAGCAACTCCCGCGCGAGCATCTCGGTCGTCCGCAGCCCCGGGTCTCCGGCGTCGTCGACCAGCATGGCGACGCGCAGCCCGTGCCGCCGTGCGAGATCGACCATGCGCCGTACGTGCTCGGCGGCGTCGGCGTCGGTCCACTCGATCCACGGGATGCCGCCCACCACGTCGGCGCCGAGCCGTACGGCCTCGGCGACCAGTTCCTCGGTGCCGGGCTCGCGGAGCAGGCCGTCCTGCGGGAACGCCACCACCCGCACGTCGACCACGCCGCGGAACTCCTCGCGCAGCGCCAGCAGCGCCTCCACCCCGGTCAGCCCCGCTGCCGGATCGATGTCGGCGAAGGCCTGCACGGCCCGGACGCCGTGCCGCACGGACTCGACCAGTACCGGCCGGGCCCGTTCCAGGACGGCCTGCCGCGTCTGACCGGCCTTGACGGCGGCGGCCGTCTCGATGGCTCCCATCGCGGCCCCCATGGCGCGGCCGGTGTACTTCGACAGCGCGGCGGGGCCGGCCGCGTCGAGGGTGTGTGCCTTGCACAGGTGCAGGTGGGCGTCCACGAACGGCTCGGTGACCAGGGCGCCGTCGGCGTCGACGGTCACATCGGCCGCCGGGCCGAGGTCGGGGTCGTCCTCGGCGACGAGGCTGAGCAGCCCGCCCGTCGCCGCCAGTGACCATCTGCCGGGACGGCCGCGGAGGGAGGCGTTGCGGATGAGGAGATCTGGGGTGTCCATGGGAAGCACGGTAGAAGCGAGACCACGAGACCCGTGACGGCCAGACCTGCCAAGCCGCGTACCACGAGCGACTACCCGGAGTATCCGGCTGTTCACCAGATTCGATCGAAGTCCTGCGGGCTACCTGATCGTACAGTGAAGATATGGGCATGTTGACTGTCGAGATCGACTCGGACACAGAGAAGATCCTCTCCGAACTGACTTCCGAGGGCAGGCCCACCACCGATGTGATCCGCGAGGCGATCCGTATCGCAGGACGACTGCGCTGGCTGGAACAGGCCCGTGCCGATGCGGAGAGACTGGCCAACGATCCGGATGATCTGGCCGAGATCCGAGCGATCCAGCGCGAGTTCGGTGATTCGGATGCGTGCTCCTCGTGACACGGTCGGCCATGAACAACGCGGCGAACGTTTCGCGGTGGTGCTGCAGTCGGATGTCTTCACCAGGCTCTCCACCTTGGTCGTCGCGCCAACTTCGACGAGTGCGGGTCCTGCGGTCTTCCGCCCCGAGATCGAACTGAACGGCAAGGTGACTCGCGTACTCATCGACCAGATGAGATCCACGGATGTCTCCCGGCTCGGAGATTTTGCCGGCCGCCTCGACCCAAGTGAGATCCATGAGGTCGGCAGGACATTGCATGGCTTCCTCGGCCTGCTCTGTAGCGATAACAGGGAGATATAGCAGATACGTCTCACATAGCGGCAATGAAATTATCCGTCAGTAGGCGGGGGTCACCTCGCGGATCACCCGGCCCGCCAGGTAGAGCAGGGGCTCCACGCCCGATTCGAGGCGGTTGAGAGAGTCCCAGTACTGCTGGTTCCGCTCCCGGAAGCCTTCCGGGCCGTCGTACGAGAGGACCACGATGAACTGGTTCCGCTCGTGATCCACCCAGGCGCCATGGATCTCGAACCCGAACTCACGGCGGAGCGGCTCGATCTTCGATCGCCACTTCTCCACCCATTCCTCCATCAGGCCCTCTTGGATCGTGTAGGTGCGATGCTGAAAGGTCCTGGCCATGTCGTCGCCTTCCGTGTCGGGTCGGATACGGGCCGCCTGCGATGAAGATCGTACGACTACCGGGCCGGATCACACGCTTGGCCACTCCGGCCGGGTCCAGACCCGATGCGGGGCCGGGAGCAGGCGGTTCGGCTACGTGAACGTCACCGACCGCTCATCGGCCCGGGCAAGAGCGGCAGGATCTACGCCGACGGCAACCACGTGAAGGCGGCGAAGAGCGTCACCGAGAGCCACGGGTCTTCTCATCCCTGAAGGCAGGGAGGCCCGCGGTGATCACCTGCGGGCCGCGCACCCGACACAGGTTCGCGCGGTCGGGCGTGCCCGCAGGCGTTCGACGGGGATGGGCTGCCCGCAGCCCTCGCACACGCCGTAGGTGCCCTGGCGGAGCCGCTCGGCCATCTGGCCGAGGTCGTCGAGGTGGCTGCGGGCTCTGTCGAGCAGGGACTGGAGATGAGCCCGCTCGAACGCGATCGTCGCGCCCTCGGGGTCGTGCTCGTCGTCGTTGGCCACCAGCGTCGACGACTCCACGAGGTCGTCCCAGTCGCGCGTCAGCGCCGCGATCTGGAGCGTCGTGCTCTCGTGCTCCGCGATCAGAAGATCTTCCAGGGCGGCCCGCTCCGCGGGGGAGAGGGGTCCGTCGGGAAACCGCTCGCCCATCGGCGTCTCACCCCCTTCCGCCCCGGACCCGCGCTCCTGGCCGAAGACGGCGCGGAGACTCCGGCTGAACGCGTTGACGTGGGACTTCCCTCAGTTTACGACCGGCCGGAACCTCCAGAGGGCATGGCGGCAGCGGACCGGAAACCCCGACCGCGGATGGACGGCGACCGGCCGCCGAGGTGGTTGCCCGGGCGGCCGGGGGCGTCGGGGATTCAGCGGAGGTCGAAGTCGTCGGCCTTGATGCCGTTGATGAAGGCGGTCCATTCGGCGGGGGTGAAGAAGAGGCTGGGGCCGTGCGGGTTTTTGGAATCGCGTACGGTGATCAGCTGGGGGTGTCCGGGTTTGTGGGCGGGGCCTTCGGTGAGGTTTTCGAGCTCCGCGACCTCGACACAGTTTCCGCCGTTGTTGCCGCTGAGGCTTGACTTGCGCCACCGTGCCTTGCTCAGGTCCATTTCTCCTCCGCCGTTCTCTTAATGAGGTCCGTCGACATGTTCAGCGGCAGGGCCTGGATGCGAATGGCCTCGAACCGCTGGACGGCCATTGTGATGTCGTCCCGGTCGCCGGTCGTCAGTCCGCGAATGGCCGTTTCCAAATACGCTACCTCGCCACCGTCTTCCAGGGTCGCGATCGCGAATCCGGCCAGCAGGCCGGAACGGACGTGACCGGAGGGAACGACCTGCACGCTGATTCGCGGGCTGGCGATCGCGGCGATGTGCTCCAGTTGCTCACGCATGACATCGGGACCTCCCACCAGCAGGTTGAGGACCGTCTCGCTGATCACGCAGCGGAGGGTCGGCGGGTTCTCGCGGGTCAGAATGCTCTGACGCCCCAGGCGGGCCGCGACGGCCTCGTCATCGCCCAGCAGGGCGTGTGCGTAAGCCTCGGTCTGGAGCAGCCCGGGGACCATCAGTGGCTCGTAGGTCCGGAGCGTGACGGCGACGCTTTCTTTGTCCCGCCACTTTCCGAACCAGGAGGGGAAGACCTGGCCCTTCCGCCAGTCGAGGAGCCGGAGGAGGGCGCCGCCCGTGTTGAGGGCGAGGTCGCACGCCTCGGCGAACTCCGGGCTGGCCGGGAGGTGTCCCGTCTCCACCCCGCTGATCAGGGACTCGCTGAAATGGATCTTCTCGGCGAGCTCTCCCTGGGTGAGGCCGGCTGCCTTCCGGTAGTAACGCAACTCCCTGCCCCATATTGCCTGGGGCGTGTAGAGGTCGGCCACAGTTCCCTCCTAACCGGAGTTCAACAAAAGGCTGTTGAACTCCAATCCGAGCGCTTCGTGAGCGTTTCGCTACCGAGGGTAGTGGGGTCTTGGCAATCTGAACATACGAAATCCGAGACGGGAAGAAAAATCATGGAAGAGGCCATCAAAGCGAGCGCGGCACTGACCGAATGCCGCTATGCGATGAATCCGGCATTTTCTCCATTGGGGGAAAAGTGGCTACCACGCGACCCGAGAAACGTCGCCTCGGCCCGTCGATTCGTGCGTGATGTCGCCGCGGACTGGAATGCGGCCGGAGACGTCCCGGAAATCGCCGAACTGCTGGCCTCGGAACTCGTCACCAACGCCATCGCGTACGGCTCGGCGGACGTCTCCGATGACACGCCCATTCGGATCACGGTCGGCGGGGAGAAGGAGCTGCTGACCGTGGACGTCTACGACTCCTGCATCGAGGTCCCGCGGCTGAAGCGGCCCGACGACCTGGAGGGCTCCGGCCGCGGCCTCGCCATCGTCGGCGACCTCTCCCGCAACTGGGGGTGGACCCTCAACCCGTACGGCAAGTCGGTCTGGTTCCAGCTGGCGGCCTGGCCGTAGGGGCGGGGGGCGTTGACGACGTTCCTTGCCTGTTCGGGCACGAGTCTTGCCTCCGGGTGTGATGCCGGAGCCCTGATGATTGACTCAATGATGGTTGCATCAGAATTAGTTGGAGGGTTGACAGTTGGAAACATGTGGATTTAGAGTCCTGGCACACAACTCATCGAAGGACATAACGATCATGCGTACTGTCGCCGTCATGGACTCCCACCTCGCCTACACGGAGGCCGGGGAGGGGGAGTCGCCAGTGGTGTTCCTGCACGGCAGCCCCACCTCGTCCTACATCTGGCGCAACGTCATCCCGCACGTCGCCGATCGCGCCAGAATCCTGGCCCCGGACCTGATCGGGATGGGCGCCTCAGGAAAACCCGACATCGGCTACCGCTTCGCCGACCACGCCCGCTACCTGGACGCGTGGTTCGAGGCCATGGGGCTGGAGGGGGTCGTCCTGGTCGGACACGACTGGGGCGGCGCACTGGCCATGGACCGCGCCGCCCGCCACCCCGGCCTGGTGCGCGGCGTCGCCCTCCTGGAGACGTTCCTGCGGCCGCAGATGTGGGCGGAACTGCCGCAGGACGTGATCGACCATTCCCAGGCGCTGCGCACCCCCGGGCTCGGCGAGCGGCTGCTGCTGGAGGAGAACGCCGCCATCGAGTACGCCCTGCCCCACCCCTTCGCCATCAAGAAGGGACTCAGCCCGCAGGACCATGACGTCTACCGGGCGCCCTACGCCGACCCGGCGTCGCGCCGCCCGCTCCTGCAGTGGCCGCGCGAGATCCCCTATGACCGTGAACCGGCCGATGTGGCCGAGCGCATGGACGCCTACGGCGCATGGCTCGCCACCAGCCCGGAGGTGCCCAAACTGCTCCTCACGGTCGAGGACGGCGTCGGTATCGCCTCCCCGGAGATGGTGGACTGGGCCCGCCGGAACATCGCCGCCCTCGAAGTCGAAGGCATCGGGCCCGCCGGACACCAGGCCCCCGAGGACCAGCCGCACGCCATCGGCCAGGCCATCGCCGGCTGGCTGGACCGGCACCACCTCCTCTCGCCGGCTCGGGCGAACGCTTGATCCACGTGTCGGTTTCCGAAGTCGAGTACACGAATGGCCGAAGTGATCTGCGAGCCCCATGCCGCGTGTGGTCAGTTCACCAGCACGATCTTCCCGCAGGCGTGACGGCTCTCGCTCAGCTCGTGCGCGGCGGTGGCCTCGGTGAGCGGGGACGCCGCCGCGACCGGCACCCGTAGCCGGCCCTGCCCGGCGAGCTCGACCGCGATGCCGAGGCCGTGCACCGCCAGCGGATCGGCGGCTCCGACGGCCGCCGCCGTGTCACCGGCCGGCACGCCGTGCGACAGGTGCACGCCGAGGGCCGCTGCGGTGAGGTCGGGAGCGATCGTCACCACGCGCGCCGGGTTCCCGGTGATGGCGATTTAACCCCCCATCACCGGACAGTTATGCGGACCACCTATCGGAGACGCGGTGGCGGCCTGTCGAGCTGCGCACCTGGGTGTCCGGTTGAGGTTCCCCTAACGGACGCCACCTGCAGTCCGTCCGTCGTCCCGGATCTGAGCTGGAACTCCTGGGCCGGGGGTGCGACGAGCCGATCCTTCCTACCGTCGGGGATGTCGGATCCGCCTGCCATACTCACCGCGATCATGACGGAGAAGGAGCGAGGGGACCGATGCGCAAGATCACGCCTGCGGATTACGCGTGGGAGAACGACTGGCAGGAGGAGATCTATACCGTCACCTTCGTTCGCGATCTGGACGAGCGCGAGACGCTCCGGCGGTTCGGCGTAGCCGACGACAACGTCCACCTGGTGGACGACGAAAAGGTCATGGAACGCGTCGAGGAGACCGACGGCTGCTGCGACATGGTGCTGGTGACCCGGGCCGGCGATTGGACGATCGCCTTCGAGTACAACGGCTGGGAGGGAACCCGGCCCGAGACCCTGCGCGAGTTGACCCGCAACGGCGGTGAAGCCGTCTCCGTCATGCGCCACAACTACGCGGCCTCGCATGACTTCGAACATGCCGTAGATGGCCGGATCCGGACGGCTTTCCGCCCACAGACACCGCAGGAGCGCTGGGGCAGCCACCCCGACGCTCTCAACAAGGACATGCGTGAGCTGGGCCTGGAGCCCGAGCCGGACGAGGAGTTTCAGTACCTGCCTGGCTCCATTCCTGCCGCCCTCGCCCTGGCCGGCCGTATCTGCGGGGTGCTGTTCACTCCCGCGCTGCTGGACGGGCCGCTGCTGGGCGGAGTCATCACCGACCCGGTTCCCGGCGATCCCCCGGAGGGCGACCCGCTCGCCCGGCACGCCCTACGGGCCGTCGACCGCAGGCTCACCGAGGCCATCGACGGCGCCTCCCCTGACCTCCAGCGGCGGGCCGCGATCGCCGAGGCCCGCCGCCAGTGCGGGCTGGCAGGCCCGGCCGGCCACCCGGTGCTCGCCGAGGCGCTCGCCCGGGCCGAGCGGGGCGAAACGCCTCCGGCCGGCTACGACTCCCCGCTCGCCGAGCTCATCCGCGGCTACGAGTCGGAGCTGACCGGCCATCCGATCAACAGCGCCACCGGCGAGTGGATGACGAGCCCGTCCGCCGATCCGCACCGCTCTCCGGGCGACAGGCGCAACATCTTCTCCATCGATACCGTGACCGGCATGCCGACCTGCCCGAGTTGCAGGTGGCATCACCGCCCGGGTGAGGAGGAGCGGGAAGCGGTACGGCCTCGCTGGCAGGCGGCGGTGTCGGTGCGCCATACCCTGTCCCCCGATGCCAGGAGGGCGGCCTACAACACCCACTTCGCCCTGGTCCACGGGGATCAGGTCATGGCTGACCGCGATCACGCGGCGGCCGTCGCCGCGATGCTGCGCACCGCCTCGGCGCAGCAGGCCCCTGGTCCTGCAGATCAGGATGGGAAACGCGTGCCGACCGCCGACTCCCACGGTCCGTGAGCGACATCCGGCTCCCGCCTGCGAAAGCAGCGGTCTTCCCGTCGGCCTTCGCGGCGCAAGAGCCCGCCCACTCCCCGGATCGGCACGGGCAGACACGCTGTTCCGTCCTCCGCGAGGATCTTCCTCGCCCCACTCGGCAATGACGAAAGAGACCATCACGTGGATGACGGACGGCCCGCGGCCGATGAGGTGTACAAGCACTATCGGCGGCTTGTCGGCGAGCCCGTACCACCTGCACTGGATGTGGCGTTGTGCTGGACGGTCGTCGTCCCCGACGCCGGCGCGGTGCCTCTCACCGTGGAGGACATCGGTACCCGATTGAGCGGGGGCGCCGGGCACGAGGTCCACGAAGCGGCCGGCCTTGACGTCGTCGACCTTCCCGACTACCGCCTGAATCCGCCTCCGGTGGCCGTGGACCGGGCCGGGTCGGCGATCGTCTTGTACGGACTCGACTATCTCGGGGTGCCTCCGGCGGTGACTCGGCCCCTGAGCACAAATGCCCGCGTCTACAACGCCTGGTGGAACGTCAACTCCGTGAACTACCTGTCCCTCGCCGTCGACGGCGAGGTTCTCCTGTCGATCGACGGGCTGTTCCCTGGACGCCCTGAGGACCACCCGAACCTGGCATGGTGGCCGGAACTGACGGCGATCAGCGGCTTCTTCCTCGACTACGAGGACACCGCCTGGATCGGGAGAGACGACAACTGGGACTGGAAGGCGGGCTTCTTGACGGGCATCGAGCTGGCTACAGGGGTGCGGCTGGACCGCGGATGGTTGAATGCGGAACATCCCTACCTGACCTTCTCAGGCCCTGTCAGGCACTGAACGCTCAAAGTCATCCAGAGACCCGTCAGCTTACGCACGCCCTTCGCTGGATGCGGCCTGCGATTGGTATCTCCCTGGCCTGGGAGAATAGTGAGATGCCCCAGCCATCGACCTCGCTTTCAGGCCGGTGGCCGGTCGCGCCCTCCAGTGCCACCGACTGGCTGCGAGAACTTGCCGGCGACGGCCTCACCGGCTTCATGCCTCCTCCGCTCCCGGACGCAGCCTATGTACGAGCATGATCAGATGGCCCATCACGATCGCTCCGCCGGCCGAGGGCAGCATGGACCGCGAGACCTGGAACCATCTGATCGGCCTGCTCCGTGCCCATAGCCCTGCGGGCGCGGACACTCGCATGCCGGGTGAGAACCTGGGGCGACCTGAATACTTTGCCCTTGCGCTAAGTGTTTCGGCGGACAATACTTAGCCGCATGGCACAGTATTCGGCCGAGCTCGACGGTGTGTTCGTCGCCCTCGCCGACCCGACGCGACGCGGCGTCATCCGACGCCTCGGCCGCGGCCCGACGAGCGTGGGCGATCTCGCCCGCGAGTTCCCGATGACCCTTCCCTCCTTCATGAAGCACGTGCGGACGCTCGAGGCGAACGGCCTGATCCGCACGGTCAAGCTCGGTCGGGTGCGCACCTGCGTGCTCAACCGCGACCGTCTCGCTCTCGTCGACGGCTGGCTCGCGGAGCAGCGCCGGATCTGGGAAGAGCGCACCGACCGGCTCGAACACCTCGTCACCGACCCGAAGGAGACACAACTGTGAACCCCGACCTTGACCTGACCCTGCAGCGGGTCATCCGCGCCCCCCGCGCCGCCGTGTGGAGCGCGTGGACTGATCCATCCCGCTTTGAGAAGTGGTGGGTCCCGGCGCCTGCCGTGTGCCGCGTCGACCGCCTCGACGTCCGGCCCGGCGGCGCGTTCGTGACGCGACTGAGCGACGACGGGGTGGACTTCGTCCCGCACGTCGACGCGACCTTCCTCGTCGTCGACGAGTCCGAGCGGATCGTGTTCACGAACGCGATCGACAGCGCCTGGCGCCCCGCGAATCCCGCGCCGGTGCCCATGACAGCCGAGATCACGCTGAGCGACCATCCGGACGGCACGGACTACCGGATCGTCGTCCGGCACGGCGATCCGGCCGCCCGCGCCCGCCACGAGGAACTCGGCTTCCTCGAAGGCTGGGGTTCGGTCACCAAGCAACTCGCCGTGGTCGCGGAGAGCCGGGCCGCGCGGTGAAGATCGCTCTCACCGAGTTCGTCACCCTCGACGGGGTCAGCCAGGGCCCCGGCTCGCCGGCCGAGGATACGAGCGGCGGCTTCACCCGGGGCGGCTGGCTCGTGCCCCACCTGGACGAACTCTTCGTCCGGCGTACCTCCGACTGGCTGGACCTCGCCGACGGCCTGCTGCTCGGGCGGCGAACCTACGAAGCGTTCGCTCGGGACTGGCCGCGGATCACCGACCCGGACGACCCGTACACCGAGCGGATGAACTCACTACCGAAGTACGTGGTGACCAGCACCCTCACCGAAGGGAGTTGGCATCCGACGACCGTGCTCCACGGTGACCCGATCCAGACCGTCGGGGAACTCAAGGCGCGGCCAGGACGGGAACTCCAGATCCACGGGAGCGCGCGACTCGGCAACGCCCTGTTGGCGGCGGGCCTCGTCGACACACTCCGGCTCGTCGTCGCCCCGGCCGTGACCGGCTCCGGGCGGCGGCTGCTCGACCACCCGGGCGCACCCGCCGGCCTCCGACTCGTCCACCACGAGGTGACGGCGAACGGCCTGCTGCTGCTCCAGTACGAGACCGTCGGCGCTGCCCCGACAGCGGAATACGAGGGCGTCACGGCCTTCGTCTAGTGCGGTGACCGGGACCGGATACGTTCACCGGGTTTGATCGTGCCGAATCTAGGCGGGATCGGTCTCAGCGTCGCCGGCGTTCGCGGTGCGGCCGACCGGGCCCGGCAGGTCGGCGCCTGCGGATGGAGCCGTGCTCGTCGGCGACCGACCAGATGAGGTCCGCGTACCCCTGGTGGTCACCGCTCAAGATTCTTCCTTCGTCTGCTTCTCGGGGGAGGGCCGGACGGTGCCGTGGGTCAGGCCGTCGGATATCAGCCGGATCAGATCCTCGCCGAGGGCGGCGGCCCGGCGCAGCGAGGCCTGGAACTCCGCCAGCCTCCTGAACGCCTCGCCGTACAGCCGCTGCTCCCCGATCGGCAGCAGCGGGAGTTCCGCGCGGCGTACGTCCACCTGGGCGCGGCTGCCCACGGTGGCGTAGTTGCGCAGGTTGACCGAGCCGCTCAGGAAGCCCGCCACGAAATGGGGGTCGAGCAGGGCGGGATCGGGGCGGAGCAGGGAGAGGCGGAGGCCGAGGACGGGGCCGCCCTCCCCGGCGACCCACGCCACCGGTCGCCGTACGACATTGGGCAGCAGCACGTCACCGGGCCGCACGATGATCTCGTGCTGTACGGCCGTGCCGGGCGTGGTCGCGGTCGGCGAGGTGCCGTCGACGACGTCCTCGGCGGTGAGGACGGTGAGGCCGTCCGGGACCTCGGAAGGCTCGCCGGGCCTCACCGGGCTCTGGTGGTGGATCGTCAGCATGCCGCGCCGCAGGAGTTCGGCGAGCGGGACCATCGGGAGGTCCTTCGGTCCCCGAGACGACTCGACGGTCGGCGCCAGCTCCGCGACGAGGCGGAGGAGGTCGGCCACCCGGTCGCGCTGCCCGGTGACACGCTCGGGCGACAGGTCCGCGGGCGGTGGCGCGAGGTATCGGGCGGGGGTGAGGTCGATGTCGTCGTCGAGCACGTCGATGGTCGGGACGGCCCGGCTGACGCCCGGTTCGTCGACGTCCGCACCGGCCTCGAAGCGTTCCCAGGCGTCCGCGGCGACCCGCGCGAAGCCCTCCTGCCGTTCGGAGGTGTCGACCATCAGGACGTGACCTGGCGTACCGGAGTCCGCGGGTCTGCGCAGCATCCACAGGGTCAGGGCGACCGCCATGTTGGGGATGCTGCCGAGCGGGAGCGTGATCACCGCCCTGAGCGCCCCCCGGCGGATCAGCTGGGCGCGGACCCGGCGCCCTGACCTGCGGTTGGCCACGGCGGGCGGCATGAGCATGACCGCGGTGCCGCCGGGTCTGAGGTGGGAGAGGGCGTGCTGGACCCAGGCGAGTTCGGGCTCCATCCGGGGCGGCAGACCGTACTCCCAGCGGGGGTCGGCGGTCAGCTCCTCGTATCCCCAGGCGCGGTCGTTGAACGGCGGGTTGCACACGACCGCGTCCACCAGGGTGCCGGGGAACGCGTCCTGCCGGAGGGAGTCGCCGGAGGAGACGCGCACGGTGGCGGCGTGCAGCGCGAGATGTGCGGCGGTCAGCCGGGCGGTCGCCTCGTCGGCGTCCTGGCCGAGGAGCAGGCGCACGCCGCCGTCCGTGTGGTCGCGCACCGCCTTCAGCAGCGTTCCCGAGCCGCAGGCCGGGTCGAGGACGAGCTCGGGGGAGGGGCCGCAGAGCTCGGCCATGAGCCGGGCGACCGGTTCGGGGGTGGCGTACATCCGCTTGGTGTGCAGTTCGAAGTAGCGCTCGCGGAGGAACCCGAAGGTCTTCCCGGCGCCGTCCTCGGCGGCCAGGGCGGCCACCCGGCGCAGCAGCGGCAGCCGCCCCCGGACGAGGCACTTCGTCGGCGGCGGGTTCCGCATCGGCGCGGCGCACGCGGCCAGGACCCGTTCGGGAAGTACGGCCGCCACGGCCGCGTCGTCGGCGGCGGAGAGTGCCGCCCAGTCGTCGCCCTCCCGGTCCAGGTAGACCAGGAAGGCGCCGAGGTCGGCGATCAGGTCGGCGAGATCCTCCTCCGGCACGCCCGCGCGCAGGTCCTGCCAGAGCCACTCGCGGGCCGGGAGTGACCTGCCCTCGCTGTGGCCGAGCAGCCACTCCTTGATCTCGCCGAGGGAGAAGGCGGGGCTGGTCGCGGTACCGCCGACGGGCTGGGGGAAGTCGTCATGCCTGCGACGCCAGTTGCTCACCGCGGCCCGGCCCACATCACCCAGCCGGGCGATGTCCGCCGCGGTCACCTGGACGTCCCTGTCCACCTGGTCCTCCGTGTCGGTCGCGGTCGCCCGGACGTCCTTGTTCACCGGCCCCCCATTATCCGCCACGGTCACCCGGACGTCCTTGTCCAGCTGGTCCATCGATCTGCCGTGGTCGGCCGGATGTCCCGGTTCATCGGCCCCTCCGGTCCGCTATCCGGTGTCCGTGTCGATTGGAACGTACCTGAGTTTGTCACCTCCATACAGCGTCCTCAAAGTTATTGGTCGATTCCATCAACACGTGTTTTACTGAACTTTATTGGACACTAAACATCATCATGGAAGGAACCGATGTCACGTGATCACCCCCACCACGCGCATCGACCGGTTCCAGGCCCGCACGTCACGCGGCAGACGGCGCCTTCGCTCAGGGCGGGCCATGCACCTGCTGGACATCGAGAACCTGACAGGGGCCAGTCGCCCCACCACCCCCGAGGTCGCCGAGGTCATGGTCCTCTACCGGCGTATCGTCCCGATCGGCCCGATGGACCAGTTCGTCGTCGCGGTCAACCACGGCGCGCTCGTCGCGGTCGGGATCGCCTTCCACGGTGTGCAGTTGCTGGCCCGTTCCGGCCCCGACGGCGCGGACCAGGCCCTGGCCGAGGCCGCCCGGGGCGACCGGATGGACCAGCGATTCGACCGGGTCGTGATCGGCTCGGGCGACGGCTACTTCGCCGACCTGGCCGCCTGGCTCGCCGAGTGCGGTGTGCACGTCACCGTCGTCTCCCAGCGTGAGTCACTCAGCCGCCGCCTGCGCGCCGAGGTGTCCGCCGTCATCACGCTGGAACCGCCGGCGGCACAGGTGGCTTGACCTTCGGGAGCGTCGTCACGACCGGGGCGCGGCCGATTCCAGGATCTTCGCGATTCTGCCGACGTCGGCCTCGGTGGTGCGCCAGTTGCTGAACGCGGCACGCAGCGCGGGCACCCCGGCGTGGACCGTCGGGGTGAGGAAGGCCTCGCCGGACTCGGTGATCGAGTCGACCACCTCCCCGATCCGTTCGGGGGAGGGGGCGGAGGCGAGGGTGAAGCAGACCACGTTGAGCCGTACCGGGGCGAGCAGTCGGTAGGCGGCCATCGAGGCGATCCGCTCGCCGAGCCCGGCGGCGAGGGCGATGTCGCGGCGGACGATCTCCGCGTGCCCCTCGCGCCCGTAGGCGGCCAGCGTGAACCAGGCCGGTAGCGCACGCAGACGCCGTGAGTTCTGCGGGGTCAGGTGCGCGAAGTCGGGCTCCTCGCTCAGCGGGGTGAGATAGGCGGCCGAGTTCTGGAAGACGCGGGCCTGCAGGTCGCGGCGGCGGGTGAACTGGATCGCGCTGTCGTAGGGCACGTTCAGCCACTTGTGCAGGTCCGTGCAGACCGAGTCGGCCTCGCCGAGGCCCGCGACGAGGTGGGCGTGCTCGGGGGAGAGCGCGGCGAAGGCGCCGAACGCGGCGTCCACGTGCAGCCAGAAGGGGTGACGCTCGCGCAGGGCCGCGACGGCGCGCAGGTCGTCGAAGTCGACGGTGTTCACCGTGCCGGCATTGGCGACCACGATCGCCGGTGCGCCGTCCAGCCGGTCGAGTTCCTCGGCGAGCAGGGCCACGTCCACCGCCTCCCGCCCCGGCAGGACGCCGACGTGCCGGATCGCCGACCGTCCCAACCCGAGCATGGACAGCGACTTGACGATGCTGGAGTGCGGGCTCGCCGACAGCACCGTCACCGGCCCGAGCGCGGCCGCGCCCGCCTCGGCCACCGACACGCCGCGCAGTTCGCCCAGCCACTCCCTGGCGATCGCCAGGCCCGCGAAGTTGGACATGGTCGCGCCGCTGACGAACGTCCCCTCGTGCTCCGGCGGCAGGCCGAAGAGGTCGCGCAGCCAGGCGACCGTCTCCCGTTCGAGGTCCGGGGCAAGGGAGTCCAGACCGGAGGTGGGGTTCTGGTCGAGGGTGCCGGTCAGCCAGTCGCCCGCCAGCGCGGCGGGTGTCGCGCCACCCGTGACGAAGCCCAGGTAGCGGGGGCCCGCGCTGGCCGCGAAGCCCGGTTCCCAGCGCCGCGCGAACATCTCCATCGCCCCCTCCAGGCCGGCTCCCGTCTCCGGCAGGGACTCGGGCGCCGGTCGCACCGGCGTCCGCGCCGCCGGGCGGTCGTCGAGCCCGGCGAGGAGACGCACGGCGTACGCGCGGGTGGCCTCCATCAGCTCGGGTACGCGGGCGCGATCGGCTCCCAGGGGTCCGCGGATGTGATCGGCCTCCGGCACCCCGGACAGGTGGCCGTCCCAGCCGCCGGACGGTCCGGGTCGCTGGTCGCCGTTGGTGTCCGTTGGTCCGGGCCGGGGGCCGCCGCCGAGGTGCGGAGTGCCGGGAATGGGAGCGGTGCCCACGTCGGGTCTGGTGTTCATGCTTCGACGCTAGGAATCGGAGCATGTTCGCGTCGTGGTCCAATCACGGCAAACTGGACCAGTGCTCAAGGATGTTCTGGCGGGATGGCGGCGATTCGGCGGCCCCCTCGCGGGTGCGCTGGCCGCCGCGCTGCGCGAGGCGGTGCTCGACGGGCGCGTACGCGTCGGGGACCGGCTGCCCTCGGAGCGGCGCCTGGCCGGTGAGCTC
The DNA here is from genome assembly GCF_040675205.1 of Streptosporangium sp. NPDC049644. NCBI lineage: Bacteria > Bacillati > Actinomycetota > Actinomycetes > Streptosporangiales > Streptosporangiaceae > Streptosporangium > Streptosporangium sp. NPDC049644. The sequence continues at coordinate 36,436 of NZ_JBFAOJ010000089.1, forward strand.
GGGGTGAGCCGGGGAACGGTCGTCGCCGCCCTGGCCCGGCTGCGCGAGGAGGGCTGGCTCGTCACCGAGCACGGCAGCGGCAGCAGGGTGCGGCTGCCGCGGAACCTCGGTGAGCGCTACGCGCCCCTGTCGGTGGACGGCCGGGGCTCGCTCCTCGACCTGCGGCGCGCCGTCCCCGCCGCCCCGCGCGCGATCGTCACCGACGCCGTCACCCGCGCGCTCGGCAGGTCGGCGGGGCTGCTGCTGGAGAGCGGCGAGCCCGGACCCGGCCTGCCCGAGCTGCGCGAGCTGATCGCCCGGCGTCACACCGAAGAGGGATCGGCCACCCGCCCCGAACAGATCCTGGTCACCTCGGGAGCCCGTGCCGCGCTGGCACTGCTCGTCACCCATCTCGGCCCGCGCAGAATCGTGGTGGAGAATCCCACCTTCTTCGACACCCTCGCCACGCTCAGGCGCTTCGGCATCCGTACCGTCCCCGCGCGGGTCACCGCGGCGGGATGGGACGGCGACCAGCTCGCCACCGCGTTCCGCGAGGCCGCGGGGGGAGCCGCCCTGCTGACCCCCGACTTCCAGAACCCGACCGGGGTGCTGATGGGTTCCGAGGACCGCCGGAAGGTCACGGAGCTGGCGGCCAGGTACGGGGTGACCGTGATCGTGGACGAGACCGTGCGCGACCTGGACCTGCGCGACCATCCGGTGCCCGAGCCCCGGATCGACCGGGCCGTCACGATCGGTTCCCTGAGCAAGACCGTGTGGGGAGGGTTGCGGGTGGGATGGATCCGGGGTCCGGCCGCGCTGATCCGTGAACTCCTCCTCGACCCGATCAGCGGTCTGTACGCCCCGCCGCCCATGGAGCAGCTCGTGGCCTGTGAGGTCTTACCCCTCATGGGCCGCTTGCTGGGCCAGCGCAGGAGCGAGCTGCGACGCCAGCGCGACCATCTGGCCGGCAGCCTGGACGGGGACGACGCCTGGAGCTTCTCCCTCCCGCAGGGCGGCCTGGCGCTCTGGCTGCGCCTGAACGGTGTGTCCGGTGAGGCACTCGCGGGGAAGGCGGCCGAAGCAGGGCTCAGCCTGCTCCCGGGGCCGGTGTTCTCACCTGACGGCACCCGGGCCAACCGGCTGCGGGTGCCGTACACCGCCCCGATCGAGACCCTCGACCGGGTCGTCGAGCAGCTCAGGCGAGCCCACCGGTCCTGAAAGGCACGTGTCGACTTCGGCCGGCCGCCCGGTCCCGCGGACGGGGATGGGCCAGGTGAGCGTCGATCGAACCGGTGAAGAGCGCCGGTTCCTCGGTCACGACCAGTGCCACTCGATCGAGGCCGTGGCGCGGCGCTCGGCCAGCCATTCGGTGAACGCCACCCGCCCGGCCGCGGCCAGGGTCCGCTCGTCCGCCGACGCGTCCGCGCGCCCCAGGACGACCCCGGTGAGGAAGCTGCCGGCATGGGCCACCGGCCCGACGACGTCTCCCGGCTCGGCGTCACGCAGCGGCTCGGGCAGCTCGAAGGCGAGGCGCTCGGCGATCGTCGTCTCGATCTCGTCGTTGGGGCCGGTGAAGGCCGCGCCGAGGAGCTCCATCGGGTTACCGTCCATCTCCGCGAGGCGCCGCTCGGATCCGATGCTCCAGAGCGCGCGTACCCGGTCGAACTTCCCGGGGTGCGCGGCCAGATAGGCCGGGCCGAGCTCGGCCTCCCTGCGGCGGCGGAACTCGTCGGCCATGGCCTGCGGTTCCTCGTCGCCGGCCGGCGTGTCGTCGTGCCGGATCTCGTTCAGGATCAGGCACCGGTCGACGATCTCGTCGTGCGGGGTCGCGTCGCGGTGTGACAGCGAGCGGATCATGGTGAGCGCCTGGGCGGCCGACAGGTGTGTCCCGTCCACGCTGACCAGCGTGGAGTGGCCGATCGGCTGGGGGACGCCGTCGTCGGCCTGCGCGGTGAGCGCGACCGTCCCGCCTTCCGGATCCTGGAGCAGCAGGTGGAAGTCGACCACCGAGGTGCCGGGACGCTCGTCGACGACGAACTCCGCCTTCACCTCGGGATGGTCGGCCGCCCACGCGGCGGCCGTCCGCCGGGCCTGCGGCACCTCCGCGCGGCGGCGAGGCAGGCCGCGCAGCAGCCGCACCCCGGAGGCGAGCGTCGTTCCGAGGTCACTCATCGAATACCTCCAGTGTGGAGACCCGAGCCTTGGCTCTGGGAAATGAGGGCGCGGCGGAACGGGAATCCCGCTCCGCCGCGCCAGAGCAATCGATGCCCGACCGGCCGGGGCCGGGAGAGCGGCGTGTGCCGCGCCTTCCCCCCTCCCGGCCCTGGCCGGTTCGGCACCTTCCGAAAGGAAGGCGCTTGTCAGCCGAGGTACCTCCGGCGGGCCGGCGCCCCGGGAGAGGTCTCTCTCCCGGACGCCTGACCTGCCTTCCGGCATCCTCGGCAGATGGATCGCCGCCCTGGACGGGGTCTGTTCCCACCCGGGGCGGCGAGTCTGTCGCCGGTCGGCCCACCACTCGCCGACCTGGCCCTGGCCGTGGCGCCAGGAGAGGGTCACCGGCCGCCGGCGACCTCGCCCGGCTCGGCGCCCTCGAACGGGAGGTCGTCGACATCGATCCTGGACATGCCCGGCCCCTCCGCGGATCGGGCGCGGTGTCCCTCGTCGAGTGCGGCGCCCGGTGTCTTCCCCTACGTCGAAGACGCTAGCCACCGGCTCTTGTGGTCATCTGAAAGTTGACTTGGTAACCACTGACAGTGCTGGTCACGACGGCGAACGGGCCTGTGACGGGCCGGTGTGGCAGGGGGGACCGGCGGAGCGGGACGGAGGTTCTCACTCGCCCGTGCCGCAACTGTGTTCTCTTCTGTCACTCGGGTGAGCACCCGTTTGGCGAACAGGACGCCGACATTCTGGAATGATCGCGTAGATATCCTGTCGGACATCGAGACTGACGGACAGTGACTGATGCCCCCCATCGATCAAATCACCACCTTCGCATCCGACCAGCCGGTGTTAACGATCATCATCGGCGTGTTCGCTCTCGTCCTCCTGGTCGCGGCCTACTTC
>NZ_JBFAOJ010000090.1:0-38141 GCF_040675205.1 Streptosporangium sp. NPDC049644
TGCACCGGGGACGGTGTGGGAGAGTAGGTCGCCGCCGGACAATCTTTCATGTGGGCCCTCACCTTTCGGTGGGGGCCTTCGTGTTTTCCGGGGAGTTTCGTTCCCGGGGCCTCACCACGCGGTGGGGCCTTCGTGTTCTCCGGCACCGGTGTCCCGTCGGTCCTGTCTATCGAATGTTCTCGGCTCCGCTCATGGGCCCGAGCACCTCGATCATTGCCAGTGTGTTCTGGTACTCACGCCAATGAACGATCTTCCCGTCCCGTGCCCGGAGAATCCCGATGAAGGCGGAGGCGGCCTGGTGGCCGGTGGCGATGACGGTGCCGGCGAGCTCGTACTCGACGACGATGACCTCGGGGTCGGTGGTTTCGTGGATGACCACATTGCGAACCTCGTCGAAGCGGAACTCCCGGACGAAGGCGGCCTGTTCGGGGCCGGCGAAGTGGAGGAACGCCTCCCGCCCCTCATAGCGCCGGGTCCTGCCGAAAGGGGCGAAGGGAACCTCGATGACGGCGTCCTCGGCCAGTTCGCCCCCGATGCCGCCGGGGTTCTCAAGCCAGTGCCGCCGCATGCGCTCGAAGATGCCACGGGGGCCGGGAGTGATGGTGGTCTCGGGCATGATGGTTTCCTCGTTGATGGAAGTTAAGGTGAGTGGTGACTCATCTTTATGATTATGAGTGGAGACTCACTTTGTCAATGCCGTATCCGGCGTCCAGGCTCGGGGAAGGCCGGCCGGGATGACGTCCTCGAAGCCCTCGCCGGGCGTTGCCAGGCCGATGCGCGCGGACGCCCGGCGTAACCGGGAACGGATTCTCGCCGCGGCCGAGACGGTCTTCGCGGAGAAGGGGCCGTCGGCGTCGACGGAGGAGGTCGCCGCCCGTGCTGGAGTGGCCATCGGTACGGTCTTCAAGCACTTTCCGACCAAGCAGGAACTCCTGCAGGCCATCATGAAGGATCTCCTGGGCAGGTTGGATCGGGATATGGCCGCTCTCGCGGCCGATGACGCACCCGGCGATGCGCTGTTCACCTTCGTCGCCCGCATGGTCGAACAGGCGGCGCAGAAGAGGACGGTCGTGGGGCTTCTCGCCGAGACGGGGATCGATCTCCAGGTCGCGAGCTCGGTTCAGATGCTGCACGAGGGGATCGCGACGCTTCTGGTCCGTTCCCAGGAAGCCGGCACGGTCCGCGAGGGGGTCCGGCCGGACGAGGTGATCGCGCTGCTCACCGGTATCTGCCAAGGGGCTCTTCACGCGGGGTGGGATCGCGACCTCCAGCGTCGTACGCTCGCCATCGTCTTCGACGGCCTCAGGGCGTCCGCGGACCGTCGATGACCGGTACCGGCATCGGGCCGCGGTTCAGGCCTCGGCTGCGGCGCGGAGCAGGGGCTCGATCCGGTAGGGGACCTGGACGGAGAGGGCGATCGTGGTGTCGGTCCGCTGGACGGCGGGGGAGGCCAGAATGCGGGCGATGATCTCCTGGAGGTCGGGGGTGCTGCGGGCCACCACGCGGCAGAGCAGGTCGGCCTGGCCGCTGGTGCCGTAGACCTCCAGGATCTCGGGAAGGGGCTCCAGCGCCCGTACAGCCTCGTCCAGGCGGCCCTGGGCGATTTGTAGCGAGACGAAGGCCAGGATCGGATACCCGGCACCCTCGGGGGTGACCGTGGGGCCGAAGTCGGCGATGACGCCGCGGCTGGTCAGTTTCTCGACGCGGGCCTGAACGGTGCCCCGGGCCACGCCGAGCAGGCGGGCCAGCTCGGTCAGGCCGATGCGCGGGTTGGCGCGCATGGTGACCAGGAGGCGGCCGTCCAACTCGTCGATAGACATCTCAACAGGATGGCAGCAGACTGGGCGATTCGACCAGCGTAAGCGCGGTATGACCGTACAGTTCTGTGCGGATCGCCCAGTAAAACTGGCCGCTCTTGTCAACGTTTCCAGGAATTGCTGTCATTTCATACATGTTCGAAGAAGCGCAGTACTTCGCGCCGGTGGCGACCCGTGACGACGGCACGATCGAGGTCCACCTCGGCGCCGGTCATCCAGGTTTCGCCGATCCGGTCTACCGTGCGCGCCGCAACGCGATCGCGGCCCTCGCTGTGGGGTACGTGCCGGGTACGCCGATCCCGACGGCCGAGTACACCGCCCAGGAGCATGAGGTGTGGGCGCTGGTCAGCCGGGAACTCAGCCTGAAGCACCACAAATACGCTACCGTCGAGTATCTGGCCGCGACCGAGCGGCTCGGGCTGCCCGCCGAGCGCATCCCGCAACTGCAGGAGGTCGGCGATCTGCTGGAGCCGCTGACCGGGTTCCGCTACGTCCCGGCCGCGGGGCTGGTGCCGCTCAGAGATTTCTACGGCGTTCTGGCGGATGGGCTCTTCCACTCCACGCAGTACATCCGGCACCACTCCACGCCGCTGTACACGCCGGAGCCCGACGTGATCCACGAGGTGATCGGGCACGCCAATGCACTGGCCTCCGACCGCTACTCGCGGCTCTACCGGCTGGCCGGGGAAGCGGCGCGGAGAGTCGAGAGCTCCGAGGCGCTGGAGTTCGTCTCGAAGGTCTTCTGGTTCACGATGGAGTTCGGCGTCATGACGGACCAGGGTGAGCTGCGGGCGTACGGGGCGGGCATCCTGTCCTCCTACGGGGAGATCGAAGAGTTCCGGGGCATGGACATCCGGCCGTTGGACGTCGCCGTCATGGGCACCACGCACTACGACATCACGAAATATCAGGATGTTCTCTTCCGGGCCGAGTCGCTGAAGCACCTCGAAGACGTCGTCGGCGAGTTCTGGGCGACCTGCGACGACGAGAGCATCGCCCGGCTAATCGCCGAGGTTCCCCAAGGGTAGGTGCAGGTTCGGCGCGACATCCCAAGGCGTGAGTCCTTTTTCTGGCTAGATTTCGCTTCATCATCTTCTTAGTGCCTGTTGTGGGATATATCCCGATCGTCACGTAATGGGGGAGACGGTTGGGGTGGATGATGAGAGCCAGGCACCGGGTGGTCGCGGCGGCTGTCCTGCTGGTCACCGCGCAGGTCACCGCCTGTAGCACCTGCCAGGGCCTGACGCCGGTGAGCATCTCCTCCCCGACGGCGTCCCCTCGGCGGCAGGCGGCACCGGCATCGGTGCCTCCTCCTCCGGCACCGTTCCTGGCAGCGGTTCCCGCGCCCACCTTCCCCGGCACCATGGCGCTCGGAATCCCGGGGCGGACGGTGCTCGCCGGCTCGCCGCGGATCCTCCCCGGGAAGCTCACGCACACTCTCGACGGCCTTCTCGTCAGGTACGGCGGTGGCCGGACCGCGGTCTCGGTGCGCGACCTGACCACGGGCCGGCGCTACCGCTACCATCGTGCCCTCCAACTGCCGACGGCCAGCATCTCCAAGGTGAGCATCCTGACGGCACTGCTGCTCGACACACGGTGGCGCGAGCTCGGCGATCAGGCGAGGTCCGACGCGAGGCACATGATCCGCTTCGGCGACGATGGAGCGGCCGACCGGCTGTACGAGCGGATCGGCCTGGAGCAGGGGCTGGCCAGTGCGAACCGCAGGCTCGGTCTCAAGCGCACCTACACCCCCGGCGGGCGGTGTGCGGCCCCGAACTGCTGGGACGCCACGCGGAGCACGGCCGAGGACCAGGTACGGCTGGTCAGGGCGCTGGCCACGGGCCGGAGCCCGCTGGCCCCCGCGGAACGCCGGCGGGTGCTCGGGCTGATGGAGCGGGTGACCCCCGGCCAGAAGTGGGGGATCAGCGCGGGGGCGTGCGAGAACGACCAGGTGTCGCTGAAGAACGGCTGGCTGCGGCACGCGTCGAACGGGCGCTGGGTGGTCGTCAGCGCCGGACTGATCCGCGGGCACGGGCACGACTACGCGGTGGCCGTCCTCACCGAGGACAGTCCGAGCATGAGTGCCGGCATCGCCAAGGTCGAGGGCGTGGCCGCACGCGTCATGGAAGCCTTCAGGGGTGAACACGGCTGCGAGCCGGACGCGAACTGAGCGGCGGGTATCCGCTACGGGGTCCTGTCGACCAGCCGGTAGCCCACTCCGCGCACGGTCTGGATCAGCTGGTCGTCGGTATCGCCCAGACGCGCGCGGAGACGCTTGACGTGTACCGCGATGGTGTTGGTCGAGGCGGTGTCCGTGGAGTTCCAGACATGCCTCATGATCTGCTCCCGCGTCACGGTGCGGTGCGCGTTACGCATCAGGTAGTGCAGCAGCTCGAACTCGCGCAGCGGCAGGTGGACGATCCGGCCGCCGACCGTGACCTGGTAGGCGTTGACGTCGAGTTCCACCTTGCCGACCACGAGCACCCGGCGGGCCCCGGGCTCGCCGGTGAACGCGGCGTGGACCAGGGGCAGCAGCTCTGGCACCCGGTAGGGGCGGGCCACGCACGCGGTGGCCCCGGCGGCCAGCGCCTGGACGGCCTGCTGGGCGTGTCCCTCGCCCACGCCCAGCAGGACGGGGATCGCCCGCGTCAGCCGTACCGCGCGGACGAACTCCACAGCCCCCAGGATCGGCAACGATGCGCTGACGAGAACGACGTCGGGCCGTAGCGCCCCGGCCTGCAGGAGAGCCTGGGCGCCGTCGGTGACGCCCGTGACCCGCACCCCTTCGCGTTCCAGGGCCGCGGACAGGTCATGGACCATGGCCGCTTCCGGATCGGCCACCAGCAGTATGGGTGCCGTCCGTCTGTCCCCTTCCACTTCTGGTGCCGTCTGCGGCTGGAGCACCCGGATCCTCCAATGTGGGTCAGCCGAAGCGACCGGTGATGTAATCCTCGGTCCGCTTGTCGGTGGGGTTGGTGAAGATGCGGCTGGTCTCGTCGAACTCCACCAGGCGGCCGTGCCGCACGCCGGCTCCGTCGACCTCGGCGGTGAAGAAGGCGGTACGGTCGGAGACACGGGCGGCCTGCTGCATGTTGTGGGTGACGATGACGATCGTGTAGTCGCGCGTCAGCTCCTGCATCAGGTCTTCGATCTTGGTGGTCGCGATCGGATCCAGGGCCGAGCAGGGCTCGTCCATCAGGATGACGTCGGGCTTCACCGCGATCGCCCTGGCGATGCACAGGCGCTGCTGCTGCCCGCCGGACAGGGAGAGCGCGTTCTGCTTGATCTTGTCCTTGACCTCGTCCCAGAGCGCCGCCTTGGTCAGCGCCTCCTCGACGATCTCGTCCATGTCGCCCTTGATCCCGTTGACTCGGGGACCATAGGCGATGTTGTCGTAGATCGACTTGGGGAAGGGGTTCGGCTTCTGGAAGACCATGCCGATCCGGCGGCGGACCTCGATCGGGTCCACGTGGTCGCCGTACAGGTTCTCGTCGTGGTACAGGATCTCGCCGACCGCGCGGGCGCCGGGGATCAGGTCGTTCATCCGGTTGAAGCAGCGGAGCACCGTGCTCTTGCCGCAGCCGGACGGGCCGATCATGGCCGTGATCTCACGGTTGCCGATGGTCATGTCGACCCCGCGTACCGCCTCGTAGTCACCGTAGAAGACGCTGAGGTTGGAGACGGTGAAGACCGGGTCGAGGGCCTCGATGGTACGGGGGACTTCGGGGCCGCGCACGTTCACATTCGGCACGGAAATTCCAATCTCGGACATTTCTTACCTCACCAGCGCTTCTGGTAGCGGTTACGGAGCCAGATGGCGACCGAGTTCATCAGGAGCAGGATCGCCAGCAGGATCACGATCGCCGCAGAGGCGAGGACGCTGAACTCCTCCTGGGGCCGGCTGATGAAGCTGTAGATCTGCAACGGCAGGACGGTGAAACTGCTCCAGACGCCCTCGGGGTTGAACCGGACCAGCGTCGCGGCGCCGAGCATCAGGAACGGGGCCGCCTCGCCGATCGCACGGGAGAGGGCCAGGATCGAGCCCGTCGCGATGCCTGGGATCGACGCCGGGAGCACCTGGCGGTAGATGGTCTGCCACTGGGTCGCGCCCAGTGCCAGCGAGCCCTCGCGAATGGACGGGGGCACCGCGCGGATGGCCTCACGCGCGGAGATGATGACGATGGGCAGTACGAGCAGCGAGATGGTGACCGCGCCGGTCATGACCGTGAAGCCGAACTGCAGCCAGCGGGCGATGATGCCCAGGCCGAGGATGCCGTAGACGATCGAGGGAACGGCCGCCAGGTTGGAGATGTTCAGCTCGATCAGCCTGTTGTACCACTTGGTCTTGTCGGCGTACTCCTCAAGGTAGATCGCCGCGAGGATCCCGGTGGGCAGGGCCATGACCGCGGTCAGCGCGATGATCCACAAAGTGCCCAGGATGCCCGACTGGATGCCCGAGGTCTCCGGGCGGCGGATCGAGGGCTGGTTCTCCCAGAGCATCGAGTTGAGCCGCGGCCAGCCCTTCTCGACGACGTAGAGCAGCAGCATGGCCAGGAACGCCAGAGCGATCGCGAGACTGGCCATCAGCGCGATGCGGAAGAGGTGCTCCTTGAGCGGACGTCCCTTGCTCGCCAGTTGCACGGCCGAACGCGGGGTGGAGAGGATGGCCATCAGTCGTAGACCTCGCGATACTTCTGGACCATGCGGGCGCTGAGGTAGTTCATCGCGAAGGTGATCACGAAAAGCAGGGAACCCACCGCGAAGATGGTCTTGTAGGCGATCGAGCCGACCGAGGCGTCGCCGGAGCCGGCCTGGGCGATGAAGGCCGCCATCGTGGACATCTCATTGCCCGGGTAGAGCGTGAAGACGGACTTGAAGCCGCCCGCGATCGCGACGATCATCGTCTCGCCCGCGGCCCGGGAGATCGCCAGGATGATGGCGGCGACGATGCCGGAGAACGCGGCGGGGACGACGACGCGCACCGAGGTGAGCATCTTGGACGCGCCGAGGGCGTACGAGCCCTCGCGCAGGCCGTTCGGCACCGCGGCCATCGAGTCCTCCGACAGCGACGCGACGATCGGAATGATCATCACGCCGACCAGGAGGCCGGCGGCGAGCGCGTTCTTGGCCTCCAGGTCCAGGAAGGGGAAGAGGTACCTGAGCAGCGGCGTGACGAAGGTGAGGGCGAAGAAGCCGAAGACCACCGTCGGAACGCCCGCGAGAACCTCCAGCACCGGCTTGAAGATCTTGCGAGTCCTGCGGGAGGCGTACTCCGACAGGTAGATCGCCGCGGCCAGGCCGAGCGGCACGGCGACCACGACGGCGATGAGGGTGATCTCCACGGTCGCGACGATGAGCGGCCAGACACCGAACGCCGGCGGGTTGAACAGCGGTCCCCAGTCGGTGGACCCGAAGAACTCGCCGATGCTCACCGTGGCGAAGAACTCGACGGTCGGTTCGAGGAGTGCGATGACGATGCCGATCGTGGTCGCCACCGACACCATGGCGGCGGTCAGGAGAACGGCCTTGACCAGGAACTCGCCGTAACGCGGGCGCGACCGCGCCAGGGACCCCTGGGTCCCTGGAACGGTCGTGCGGTGCTGTGCCGACATCAGCCGGCGCTCTTCAGCGACGTGATGTCAGCCTTGAGCTTGGCCTCCTGCTCGGCGTTCAGCGGGACGAACTTGGCGTCCTTGGCGATCGCGTTGATGTTGGACGCGTAGTAGTCGAGGAAGGCCGCGACCTCGGGCCGCTTCGCCGCGGCGGTGGAGGGGTAGATGAACAGCGGGCGGGAGAGCGGGGTGTACTTGCCGCCCTGGGCCGCCTCGACGCTCGGGGCCACGCAACCGCTGCCCGAGTCGATCTCCAGGGCCTTCAGCTTGTCGGCGTTCTCCTCGAAGTAGGTGAAGCCGAAGTAGCCCAGACCACCCTTGGCACCCGAGACACCGGTGACGATGTCGTTGTCGTTCTCGCTCGGGCTGTAGTCCTTGCGGCTGGCACCCTCCTCACCGTTGATCTCGTCGGTGAAGTAGTCGAAGGTGCCGGAGTCGGTGCCGGGGCCGTAGAGCTTCAGCGCCTCTGCGGGGAACTTGGCGTCGACGTCCTTCCAGGTCTTGATCTTGCCCTCGGCCGCCGGCTCCCAGATCTTCTTGAGCTGGTCGGTGGTGAGGCAGGTGGCCCAGTCGTTCTCCTTGGGAACCACGACGGTCAGCGCGTCGGTCGCCACCGTGAGTTCGGTGAACGTGATGCCCTTCGCCTCGCAGGCCGCCTTCTCCTCGTCCTTGATGGCGCGGGAGGCGTTCGAGATGTCGGTCTCACCGGCGCAGAACTTCTCAAAGCCGCCGCCGGTGCCCGAGGTGCCGACCGGCACCTTCACCTGCGGCTGCTCCTCGCCGAAGAGCTCGGAGGCGGCCTGGGTGAGGGGAGCCACGGTGCTGGAACCGTCGATCTTGACTTCGCCGCTCAGAGCCGCGCCCGCCTCGGTGGCTGGGGCGGCGGACGAGGTGCTTCCGTCACTGCTGGGCTTGGCGTCGCCACCGCATGCGGCCGCGAGCGAAACGACGAGCGCGGCCGTCGCCACCGCGCTGAGGCGGCGCTGTCCACTGGTCACGGTATGTTCCTTCTCCGTAGTGAGATCCGTTCTCGATGTCTTCGATGAAACTGGGACAAAGTGAACGGAAGTGAAACGAGCCGTGACCGGCACCGGAAGAGGTGAACCCACGGATGTGAATACCTGGGCTTTGGCGGGATTTTCGTCCTGGCTTGCACCCGCGTAGGGCCTTTGGACTGCGCCTTGGAAGGTTTTGCCGGAAATATGACCTGGTAGGCGGGGAAGGGGCGCCGGATCGCCCTCGCTCCCGGCCTCGGTCCTCGCGGATCCGGCCATCCGTTCACCCTCCCGACATCCCGGGGAAGGTGAACGGACACGGTCCGGGATGGGCCAACGGGTATGGCGAGTACTCGGGCGTGCGCGGAAGGCCGTACGGCGCCCGGAAAGGGACTAAACGGGGAAGGTGAGCGGCCCACTGCCGAGGCGCTCGAGGACCTTGGTGTGCAGGGGGCCGTTGCTGCACAGCAGGCTGCCGCCGTCGATGTCGGGGACACCAGACAGGTCGGTCCAGATGCCGCCCGCCTCCTCGATGATCACGGTCAGCGCCGCGATGTCCCAGGGGGAGAGTTCAGGCTCCGCCGACACGTCGACCGCCCCCTCGGCGACCATCATGTGTGACCAGAAGTCACCGTAGGCGCGGCTGCGCCAGACGGAACGGTTCAGGTCGAGGAACGCGTCGAGCTTCCCGGCCTCCTCCCAGCCGCCGAGGCTGGAGTAGGAGAACGACGCGTCCTCCAGGTAGGCGACGGAGGAGACCTGGCAGCGCGTGGCCTTGGTGAGGCTCTTGCCGGCCCAGGCGCCACCGTCGCGGGCGGCCCACCAGCGGCGGCCGAGCGCGGGGGCCGAGACCAGGCCCACAACGACGCGGCCCTGGTCCACCAGGGCGATGAGCGTGGCCCAGACGGGCACTCCGCGCACGTAGTTCTTGGTGCCGTCGATCGGGTCGATGATCCACGAGCGCTCGCCGTAGCCGCTCTTGCCGAACTCCTCGCCGATGATGGTGTCGCGAGGGCGGGCCCGGCCAAGGGTCGCGCGGATCGCCTGCTCGGTCGCCTGGTCGGCATCGCTCACCGGTGTGAGGTCAGGCTTGTTCTCCACCCGCAGGTCCAGGGCCTTGAACCGACGCATGGTCAGATCGTCGGCCGCGTCGGCCATGACGTGCGCGAGGCGAAGATCGTCGTTATAACCCGTCACGGAGGCCAACGCTATCGCGTTGGTGACCGAATTGAGGAGAGTGGGGCCGCTCGTTCCTCGCGAGTTGCCGGCGACGCTAACGCGTCGCGGTTCGGCCGCTGGAATCCGACTCCTTCCCTCGTCGAGCGGGGTCGTTCGTTCCTCACGACCCCGCTCTCCTCAGTCCAGTCGCCGGCGCGGCCTCACGGGTCGTCCCTCAAGGTGGAGCGTGAGCACGTCCTCGTGGTGTTCCTTGGGGTTAGTCGTCGTCGGGGGCGCCTTCGCGGCTGGCGAGGAGGCGGCGCAGGGAGGTCAGGCGGGCCTGGTCGGCGTGGCCGGCGGCTACCCAGGCGTCCAGGGCGCACTCCTCTGAGAGGTGATTGCAGCCCTTCGGGCATTGGATGGTGCCCTCGATCAGGTCGGGAAAGCCGGCCAGGACCGTCTCCACCGAGACATGGGCCAGACCGAAGCTGCGCACCCCGGGGGTGTCGATGATCCAGCCGCTCTCCGGCAGTTCGAGGGCGACGGCGGAGGTGGAGGTGTGACGGCCCCGGCCGGTCACCGCGTTCACATGTGAGACGGCCCGGTTGGCGTCCGGTACCAGGGCGTTGACCAGGGTTGACTTACCCACCCCGGAATGGCCGACGAGCACGCTGATCCGGCTCTTGAGGCGCCCCCGCACCTCCACCAGGTCGCCGCCCTTGGAGACCACCACGTACGGCACGCCGAGGGGGGCGTACAGCGAGACCAACTCGTCGGGCGAGGCGAGGTCGGACTTGGTGAGGCAGAGCAGCGGCTCGATGTCGGCGTCGAAGGCCGCGACCAGCATCCGATCGATCATGCGGGGCCGGGGCGGCGGATCGGCCAGGGCCGTCACGATGACGAGTTGGTCGGCGTTGGCGACCACGGGACGCTCGATGCCGTCGGTGTTGTCGGTGTCGTCCGCGGAGCGGCGGAGCATGGAGGCACGGGGCTCGACCCGCACCACGCGGGCCAGCGTGTCGGTCATCCCGGAGACGTCGCCCACCAGGGCCACCCGGTCGCCGACCACGATTCCCTTGCGGCCCAGCTCGCGCGCCTTCATCGCGACCACGACCCGGCCGCTCATCACGGCGCCCTCCGCCTGGTCCCGCTTGCGGCGGCGCCCCCGCTCGCCTTCCGACTCGACCAGGCACGTGTAGCGCCCGCGGTCGACGGCGACCACGAACGCCGGGACCGCGTTCTCGTGGGCAGGACGGATCCGGGTCCGGGGCCGGGATCCCTTTCCCGGCCTGACCCTGACGTCGTCCTCGTCGTACTCGCGCTTTCTCAGTTTTTCCGCCTTGTCCGGCCCGGTGCGCCCCGCGAAGGGCCGCGACTACCGGGCGCCTCCTGGGCCTGCCGGCCGGTCGCCCCTCACCGCGCGCCGCGCAGCATGTCCGCCCACATCGAGGCGAACTCGGGGAGGGTCTTACCCGTGGTGGCGATGTCCTCCACCTCGACGCCGGGCACGGCCAGCCCGATGACCGCTCCGGCGGTGGCCATCCGGTGGTCGGCGTAGGAGTGGAACACGCCGCCGGTGAGCGGTCGGGGCCGGATCTCCAGGCCGTCCTCGGTCTCGTTCGCGTCGCCGCCGAGACCGTTGATCTCCGCGACCAGAGCGGCCAGCCGGTCGGTCTCGTGCCCGCGGATGTGGGCGACACCGCTGATCCTGCTGGGGGAGTCGGCGAGAGCGGCCAGCGCGGCGATCGTCGGGGTCAGCTCGGCCACATCGCGCAGGTCGGCCTCGATTCCGGTGATCCGCCCGGTACCGGTGACCGCCAGCCCTTCGGGGGTGTGCTCCACCGAGGCGCCCATGCCGGCCAGCAGCGTACGCAACTGGTCACCCGGCTGGGTCGTCCGCACGGGCCAGTCGGGAATGGTGACCGTGCCGCCTGTCACCATGGCGGCGGACAGGAACGGTGCCGCGTTGGACAGGTCGGGCTCGACCGTGAAGTCCCTCGCCCCGATGGGGCCGGGCTCGACCCGCCAGACGTCCGGCTCGGAGTCGTCCACCACGACGCCGAACTCGCGCAGCATTTGAACGGTCATCCGGATGTGCGGCTGTGAGGGAATCGGCGGGCCGTCGTGGCGTACCGTCACGCCCTTCTCGAAGCGCGCGGCGGTCAGCAGCAGACCGGAGAGGAACTGAGAGGAGCCCGACGCGTCGAGCCTGACCTCGCCGCCGGTCAGCGGCCCCCTGACGGTGAAAGGCAGCGCGTCGCCGGTCACCTCGGCGCCGAGGGCGCGCAGGGCGCGCAGGATCGGGCCCATCGGGCGCTTGCGCGCGTGCGGGTCGCCGTCGAAGAACACCTCACCCCTGGCCAGTGCCGCCATGGGCGGCACGAAGCGCATGACCGTGCCCGCCAGCCCCACGTCGATGTGGGCGCCGCTGATGACGGGGCCGGGCGTGATCGCCCAGTCGACGCTTGAGGCGCTCTCGTTGGAGGGGGTCATCGTCGCGCCCAGTGCCCGCAGCGCGTCCGCCATCAGGTCGGCGTCGCGGCTGCGCAGCGCCAGCCGCACCGTGCCGGGTCCTTCGGCCAGCGCGGCGAGCAGCAGTGCGCGGTTGGTCACGGACTTCGATCCGGGCAGGGGAACAGTCGCGCGGACGGGTTCGGTCGCGGTCGGCGCGGGCCACAGCGGAACGGACATGCCCAAAAGCCTAGCTGTGTTGTCGGCGACGCTGTGTTGATGGCGACGCTGACGCGTCGCGGTGAGGCCGCTCTTACCCGGCTCCTTCCCTCGTCGAGAAGGGTCGTTCGTTCCTCACGACCCTTCTCTCCTCAGTCCAGTCGCCGGCGCGGCCTCACGGGGAGTCCCTCAAGGGCGGAGCACGAAGCACGTCCCCGGGGTGTTTCCCGGGGTGGGCGAACGGCGGGCTCCCTCTCCTCGGTCCGGTCGCCGGCGCGGTCTCATGGGGTGCCCTTTGGGAAGAGGGAGGAAGGTGGGTATTTCCCCGTGGGGTTTTCGGCGTGCTGTGGCAGGGCGTGGCAGGGTGGGGATATGTGCGGGAGATACGCGTCTACGCGGGACAAGCACGAGTTGCTGGAGGAGTTCCAGGTCGAGCTTGACGGCGCGGCCGACGACGAACTCAGGCCCGACTACAACGTCGCGCCCACGAAACCGGTGTACGCGGTGATGAGCCGGGTGCCGAAGGCCGATCCGGATGGCCGGCCGGTCCGGCAGCTCCGCGTGGTCCGCTGGGGACTGGTCCCGGCCTGGGCCAAGGACCCTTCCATCGGCTCAAAGATGATCAACGCGCGGGTGGAGACGGTGGCGGAGAAACCCGCCTACCGCAAGGCCTTCGCGGAGCGCAGGTGCCTGCTGCCCGCCGACGGCTATTTCGAGTGGGTCGTGCTCGACGAGAAGGACGCCAAGGGCAGGCCGAAGAAGCAGCCCTACTTCGTCCGCCCCGCCGACGGCGGCGTGCTGGCCATGGCGGGGCTGTACGAGTTCTGGCGGGACCGGGGCCGGGCCGAAGACGACCCGCTCTCCTGGCTGGTGACCTGCACGATCATCACGACCGACGCCGTGGACGAGGCCGGTGCGGTACACGACCGGATGCCGATGCTGATCGAGCGCGACCGGTGGGGTGAGTGGCTAGACCCGGGAGTGACCGACGCGCGGGAGTTCCTGATTCCCGCGGGCTCCACCGGGTTGGAGGTCTACCCGGTCTCCACCGCGGTCAACTCGGTGCGCAACAACAGCCCCGAGCTCGTCGAGCCGCTGCGGTAGGGGAGGGCGGCCGTCGGCCGCTCTTCTGAAAACACCGGTCGATCCGGTGTAAAACTTCCGCCAAGTGGGCATCCGCTGAGGAAAGCGGTGACCCGCGACGACCGGGCGGGTTCACCGTCGCCAGAACTCACCCTTTGCGCCTGACGGGAGAGTCGGGGATCCCTTCACAGGCCGCCCCCGTTTTCCGGAGGTGCGGATTCGTGGACGTCGCGACCGCGCGCGAGCGCCTGAAGAACATGCTCGCCGAACTTGACCGTTCCATTGGAGTCCTTCGTGGGGATTCACCCGCCGCGGGGGACCGCTCCCCGGCGGACGCCGGTTCCGAGCTGACCGACTCCGACCGCAACCGGGCACTGCTGGAGGGGGCCACCCGGCACCGGGGTTCGGTGATCGAGGCGCTCAGGCGGATGGAGGAGGGGCGCTACGGACTATGTGCGGACTGCGCCGCACCCGTCCCGGAGGGCAGGCTGGAGGCACGCCCCGAAGCCGCCCGCTGCCTCCAGTGCCAGTCCAAACGCGAACGCCGCCGCTGACCCCAGAAACCACCCCGAGGACATGCCCTGCATCTCTTGGGCTTTCTCATCCCCGGGCCTCGTTCACCCGCTCCAGAAGCATCCCTGGGGAGGTGCCCGCGGGACGACCCGTGAGGCCGCGCCGGCGACTGGACTGAGGAGAGAGGGGTTGCGAGGAACGAGCGACCCCTCTCGACGAGGGAAGGAGCCGGGTAAGAGCGGCCTCACCGCGACGCGTCAGCGTCGCCGGTGGTACAGAGCCGGGTAAGAGCGGCCTCACCGCGACGCGCTAGCGTCGCAATCAAACAGGCCGGCGCGCGCTGGCGACCAGGTGGATGCCCACCGTGTCGTCGTCGTCGGGGTGGGTGTCCAGTTCGGTGTTGACCAGCCAGGTGAGCGCCCGGGAGTCGGAGGCGAGCACATGGTCGACGGTCGAGGGGGACAGCACCGTGCGGGGCCGTACCCACTCGACCTCCAGGCCCGCCTCGGTGAGCAGTTCCCGAAGCTGGGCGCTGCTGAAGCAGCGGGTGATGCTGCCGTCGGGCCAGGGAACGAGCATGACCTCGCCGGTCTGGCGCAGGTGGGCCCAGTAGTTCTGCTCGGCGAGGATCGCCATCCCCAGTACCAGGGAGTCGACGCAGACCAGTGTCCGGCCGCCGGGACGCAGAACCCTGGCGACATCGTCGATCGCGGACTCGGCCATGAGCTCCACGGACATCGCCCGTTCCTCGGCGAGCACGGCGTCCACGCTGCAGTCGGGCAGGAAGCGCAGGTCGTCGGCGCGTACCTGGCTGACCTTGGAGATGTCGTGCAGCGGTTGATCGTCCGCGGGCCGGCGGAAGTCGACCATCTCGATCACCCGGTGTCCCGCCTTCGCCGCCTGGACGGCCCAGCGGCCGTTGCCGCAGGACATGTCGAGGACGGTGGAGGGGGTTTCCGGCAGCCATCGACTCAGTTGCTCGGCCACGACCGCGTGATAAAAGGTCCAGTACGGCCCGAGCGCACCTGAGCCGTTCAGCTCTTCGGCCGGGATGGGCAGCACAAGCAGCTCCTGGCGTCGGGAGGATCCGGTGGTCTTTGATTACCTACCGGTACGTATCTTCTTTTCCCCGTACCGGGTCGTTCGTCACCTTCTATCTTGCGGGAACAGATGACTGGACGAGCGTGTTGCAAGCGGACAACGCACGATCCTTTCGGAGGTTGGCAAGCAGATGCTCGCCTTGATCGAACCCGTCACCCGCCCCGGTGATCGGGCCATCCCCGGTGAGCGGGTATTCTCCGCTCAGTACGGTGTCCCGCGTCAGCAGGACTCCGGCGATCTTAAGGGGGTGGGTCCGGTCCCTGCGACAGACGAGGAGACTCTGGAGCAGCGGAGCACACGGTTCGAGCGGGATGTCATGCCCTATCTCGACCAGCTCTACTCCGCCGCACTTCGGATGACCCGGAACCCCGCGGACGCCGAGGACCTTCTTCAGGAGACCTTCGCCAAGGCGTTCGCGTCCTTCCACCAGTTCCAGCAAGGCACGAACCTCAAGGCGTGGCTTTACCGAATCCTGACCAACACCTTCATCAACAGTTACCGCAAGAAGCAGCGGGAGCCCAAGCAGTCGGGCGCCGAGGAGATCGAGGACTGGCAGCTGGCCAGGGCCGAGTCGCACACCTCGGCGGGGTTGAAGTCGGCGGAGGCCGAGGCGCTGGAGCACCTCCCGGACACCGACGTGAAGCGGGCGCTGGCCGCGCTTCCCGAGGAGTTCCGCATCGCGGTCTATCTCGCCGACGTCGAGGGCTTCCCGTACAAGGAGATCGCGGACATCATGGGGACCCCCATCGGGACCGTGATGTCGCGGCTGCACCGTGGCCGTCGCCAGCTGCGGACCCAACTGGAGGACTACGCCCGCGAGCGTGGCCTGGTTCCCGCGGAAGGTGCGAAGTGAGCGAGCGAGACAGGAACGGCGATCCCGCCCCGGCGGCCTCGACACCCCTGGATGAGGTGATCGCATGAGCTGTGGCGAGCACCACGACACCGACTGTCGTGAGGTCCTGGACAAGGTCTACACCTACCTGGACGGCGAGCTCGACGAGCGCAACTGCGCGGACATTCGCCAGCACCTGGACGAGTGCCACCCCTGCCTGGAGGAGTACGGCCTGGAACAGGTCGTCAAGCAACTCGTGGCCAAGCACTGCGGCTGCGACCAGGTTTCGGAAGACCTGCGTGCCAAGGTGCTCAGCCGGATCGACCAGGTACGCTCCGAACTCGCCCACTGACCTTTCCGGAGCTTCCGTACGGTCGTGGTCATCGCGTGTGCCGAGGGACTGCCGGGTCCACCCGGCAGGTGAACCGCTTCCCTGTTATGGTTCCTGGGTTCGAAACGGTCATGACCTGGCCGTCGGTTCCCTCGGTCCAGGGAACCGAGAAGCCGCTCCCCTCGTGGAGCCGAGGAGTCACACGACGATGGGGGTTGCTCATGCGCATACTCGTGACCGGTGGGGCGGGGTTCATCGGATCCACCCTCGTTGACCGGCTGCTGGCCGACGGGCACGAGGTCGCGGTGGTGGACGACCTGTCCGGTGGTGACCGCGGCAACCTGGTCCGCGCCGCGGAGAGTCCCCTGTTCGCCCTGCACGTGATGGACGTCCGGGACCCGGCCCTGATCGGCCTGGCGGCCGAGTGGAGACCCGAGGTCATCTGCCACCTCGCCGCGCAGATCAGCGTGCGCAAGAGCGTGGCCGACCCGGTGCACGACGCCAGGCTCAACGTCGAGGGCACCGTGTCGGTCCTGACGGCCGCCCACCACGGGGGCACCCGCAAGGTCGTCTTCGCCTCCTCGGTCGCGGTCTACGGCAGGCCGGAGGTCATCCCGGTCTCCGGTGGCGCGGCGACCGACCCGCGCTCTCCGTACGCGGCCTCCAAGCTCAGCGCGGAGACCTACCTGGCCACGTTCAAGGCGCTCCACGGCATCGACTACACCACGCTGGTGCTCGCCAACGTGTACGGCCCGCGCCAGTCGCCGGACGGCGAGGCGGGGGTGGTCGCCATCTTCACGGACGCGTTGCTCAACGGCACCCCCACGGTGGTGTACGGCGACGGCACCCAGACCCGCGACTACATCTTCGTCGACGACGTGGTCGACGGCTTCGCCCGCGCCTGTGGCGCAAAGGGCGGCGGCGGCCGTTTCAACCTGGGCACCGGAGTCGAGACCACCGACCGGAGGCTGCACTCGCTGGTCGCCGCGGCGGCGGGGGCCGCCGATGAGCCGGGTGCGGCCCCGGCGCGCCTGGGAGACCTCCCGGCCATGGCCGTCGATCCGGCCGACGCCTTCGACGAGCTCGGCTGGCGCCCCCAGACGGACCTGGCCACGGGCCTGAAGGCCACGGTCGACTGGGCGAGGGCCAGGATCACGAGCCTGTGATCCCACCAAGCACCCTCACCTCGTGAGACCGCACCGAACAGCCCCAGGACAGCGCCCCGGGGCTGTCCCTCAAGAATTTTCCCGAGGGACTCCCCGCGAGGCCGCGCTGGCGACTGAACCGAGGAGAAGGAGCGCACCGTCCACCCGCCCCAAGAATCACCCCGGGGACGTGCCCCACACCCTCCCCTGAGGGACTCCCCGTGAGGCCGCGCCGGCGACTGGACCGAGGAGAGGGAGGTCGTGAGGAACGAGCGGCCTTCCTCGACGAGGGAAGGAGCCGGACAAGAGCGGCCTCACCGCGACGCGTCAGCGTCGCCATAGGCAGGCCCGACAGTACGTGATTGACTGATTACGCTTTGCTTGCGATTGGCCGTCTCGCCCTCCTGATCTGGCTCGTTTCTGTAGCCTGAGTGCGAAATCGACGTGGAGGCAGCGCATGTTGAAGGAAACGGTCGGCCCGGCCCATCCCGGGATCTCCTGGACCTGAACGCGCGCCCTTCGGAGCCCTAGGGTGGCCGCTTTGCGTGGACTGCCGTGGTTTGCCAAGGTCTATCTGATCCTTGTCATCGGAGCCGCCTTCGTGCTGCTCGGATACAGCATGGCGGCGGACGCTCGTCTGGGTCGGCTCGACTGGTCCAACCTCATGGTGCTTGCCCTGCTGTTCCTGGTGTGCGAATCGGTGCCCACCCTGCTGCACGTCAGGCAGGCGGCGGTGTCGGTCAGCTTCTCCGCCGTGCTCGCCGCGGTGGTGCTGCTCGGCCCCGAGGGGGCGGCGCTGGTCGGCATGACCGCCATGTTCAGCGTGCGGCCCGGCCTGCCGCTGGTGAAGCGGTTGTTCAACAGCGCCCAGTTCGCCATCTGCGGCTACGTCGCGGGCCGGGTCTACGTGGCGCTCGGTGGCAGGGCCGAGGTGCCCACCATCGCCGGATTCGACGAGATCATCGTGCCGTTCGCGGGTGCGGCGGCCGTCTTCGTGCCCCTCAACTTCGTCCTGATCGCGTTCGTGCTGGCGTTCACGGGCCAGGCCCACCAGGTGCCGCTGCGGGGCGTGGCCCAGTTCATGGTCTCCTACTTCGGTTACGCCACTTTCGGCCTGCTGATCGCGGGGTTGTGGGCCACGGTCAACTCGATCTCCGCGGTGCTCGTGCTGCTCCCGCTCTTCGTGGCCCGCTGGGCCTTCGGCCAGTACCTCGCGCAGCAGCGCTCCTACGACGCCACGATCGCCGCGCTCTGCCAGGCGGTGGAGACCAAGGACTACTACACACGCGGCCACTGCACCCGCGTCTCCCTGGCCGCGGGAATGATCGCCGAGGAGATCGGCATGAGGTCCGAGCGGCTGCGCGCGATCCGCTACGCCGGGATGCTCCACGACGTGGGCAAGCTGGGCGTGCCGACCAAGGTGCTGCAGAAGGACGGCCCGCTCAGCGAGGAGGAGTTCGCGGCCATCCAGCTCCATCCGATGCGCGGGCTGGAGATCGTGCGCGGCATCGACTTCCTGGACGAGGCGTTCGCCGGGATCATGCACCATCACGAGCGGCAGGACGGCAAGGGCTACCCGATGGGGCTGGCGGGGGACGAGATCCCGGAGTTCGCCAGGATCATCGCGGTGGCCGACGCCTTCGACTCGATGACCTCGGACCGTTCCTACCGCAACGCCCGCTCGCGTGAGGTGGCCATGACCGAGCTGCGCAAGAACGCCGGCACCCAGTTCGACCCGGTGATGGTCGTGGCGTTCATCAAGGCGGTCGACCGTGACGGCTGGGAGCCGCCGCGCACCGTCGGCACGCCCCCGGCCGACGCGGCGGAGACCACCACGAAGGATCACGACGACCCGACCATGCCCATTCAGGTGGTGTCCGAGCGATGAACGGCTCCGGCGCCAACCGGGCTTTCCAGGCGCTCGACTCGGGTCAGCTGCTGCTGATCTGTGCGGCGGGCCTGCTGGCGGTGGCCGGGGTGGCCCACACGGCCGCGACAGGGCTGCTCGATCCCCGGATCGCCGTCGCCTTCGGCGCGTTGATCGCGGTGGGGGAGCTGGCCAGGCTGACCATGCCCGGCAACAGGGAGGTGGCACCGATCGGCGCGGCGGCCGCGCTCGGTTACACGCTCCTGCTGGACATGGGCGGTGTTCCCACCCGGCACTCGGCGCTCCAGGTCGTCGCGGTGCTCTCGGTCGGCATGGTCGCCGGGGCGCTGCCGCACCTCGCGGTGGGCCGCCCACCCCGTCTGGACGCGATGGCGCGCAGGCTGCTCACCGGCGCCCTGCTCGCGCTGGCCTACCGGCCGCTGGCAGGCCCGCTGTTCGACCTGGCCAGAGGCGATGAGAGCGGCTGGTGGCCCGCGCTCGGAGTGATGGCACTGTTCATCCTGCTCATGGTGGTGGCGGACGTGTTGCTGGCCGCCGCGCTCCGGGCCGAGCAGGTGCGTGCCGCCTTCAGGGTGGCCGTTCACGACGAACTGTGGATGGCGGCGCCGCTGGGAGTCGCCGTCGCGGCCTCGGGCATCCTGCTCGCGCTCGCCTCGCACAGCATGGACATGGCCGCGCTGCTGGTCTTCGCGGCGCCGTTGCTGGTCACCCAGGTCGCCTTCCGCAAGTACGCCGGGATCAGGGCCACCTATCTGCAGACCGTACGAGCGCTGTCGCGGGTCACCGAGGTCGGCGGCTATGTCGAGCCGGGGCACTCCCGCCGGGTGAGCCGCCTGGCGGTGGCGGTCGGGCGGGAGCTCGGCACGGCGGAGCCCGAGCTGCTGGAGCTCGAATACGCCGCGCTCATGCACGACATCGGTCAGCTGTCGCTGCGCGACCCGATTCCCGGCGGTGCCACGGTCCTCACCGACCCCGAGCAGGCGCGGCGCATCGCCGAGCTGGGCGCGGAGGTGATCAAGCAGACCGGGGTGCTGGACCGGGTGGCCGAGATCGTCCGTCGTCAGTGTGACACCTGCGCCGAGACGCCGCCCATGGCCAGCCGCATCATCAAGGCGGCCAACGCCTACGACGATCTCGTGGGTGGTTCCAGTGACCGCGATCGGGCAGGCGCCGCACTGGAGCGCCTCCGTCTCGGCGCGGGCAAGGAGTACGATCCGACGGTCGTCGAGGCGATGGCCAAAGTGATCGACAGGCTGGCCCCGATCCATCGGCTCTAGGCTTCCCCGCGGCTGAACGCCGGCTGCGGCTCTGCCTGGAGTTGCTGTAACGGCCTGGAGTCCGTCGACGGAAAGTACGACACAGGACTGGTGTCTCGGATGCGGGCGTGATCAGCTCTGTCTGGCAAAGTTGAAGAACGTTGAACGATGGGAGTTTCCGGTGGCTGAGATCCGCGCTGAGATGGTGGCGAACGTCTGGAAGGTCCTGGTGGCCGAGGGAGACACCGTCGAGGACGGCGACACCCTGCTCATTCTTGAGTCGATGAAGATGGAGATCCCGGTCCTCACCGAGGACGACGGCGTGATCGCCAAGTTGCAGGTCGCCGAGGGCGACGTCATCCAGGAGGGCGACCTGATCGCCGTTATCGAGTAGTTCCGCCCTCGTCCCCGGGAGCGAGGCGCGCGAGGAAGCGTTCGCGGTCGACGACGACGCGCTCGATGGTTCCGCTCGCGACGACGGCCTTCCGATCGCGGGCGGTGAAGCCGAAGACCAGGCGGCGGCCGTCGACCTCGGTGAGTTCGACGACGACCTCGATGTGCGTGCCGACCGGGCTGGCCGCCAGGTGCTCCAGAGCGACCCGGGTGCCGACGGAGGTCTGGCCGGGGGCCAGAGCCCCCGCGACCGCCTGGAGGGTCGCCTGTTCCGCGAGAGCCAGTACGCGGGGGGTGGCCAGCACGGGGACGTCCCCGCTGCCGACCTTCGCCGCGGTGTCCTCTCTCTCCACCATGGTGAGAAGCCGTGCCTGCAGACCGGGAGCGAGTGCCATGCGCGCCAGCATAGGCTCTGGTCCCGTGACCCCGTACTGCGACCACTGCGGCCGCCCGGAGGGCGAGGCCGACCACGCCGGGTGCCGGGCCGCGCGCGTGATGGAACCGCCCCGTTACTGTGCCCGCTGCCGCCGCCGGATGGTGGTGCAGGTGACCCCCGGCGGCTGGTCCGCGCGCTGCGCCGAGCACGGCGTGACAAGCGGCTGACGGTGAGCGGCATGCGGCCGGCTTTTCCACCCGAATGTGGTTCGGTGAAGTAGATGGCTTCGCCCCGGTTTACGCCTTATCTGGGTAGACCTGTAGGGTTTTACGGACTTTGCTGATGTGCTGTGGGTTGCCAGTGCGGTACCCGAGTTGACTGTTTCGGGTATGACGCCCGAGTTGCCCCGGGCGCAAGGGCCTGCAAGGTGTACAAGTACGCCCAAAAGTGCCGGATTTTGTGCGATGCTACGGCACGCGTCTTGTTTGCGAGCCATACGGCATGCAGGGTTTCGTTACAGCGCCGTGATGGTGCCGCGATGCGAATCCGCTTTGTTGGAGAGCCCTGGCGTAGGAGTGGAGAGGGTTACGGGGGAGTAATGGTGGCCCAAGGCACGACGCTGGCGGGGCGGTATCGCCTGAACACCCGCATCGGCGCCGGTGGTATGGGCGAGGTGTGGAAGGGCGAGGACATGGTCCTGGCCCGCACCGTCGCCGTCAAGGTGCTGCTTCCGGGCCGTACCGACGATCCGGGCTTCCTGGTTCGCTTCCAGGGTGAGGCCAGGGCGATGGCGACGATCAACCACCCCGGGGTCGTCGACGTGTACGACTACGGGGTTCACGAGGTGCCCGGCGCGGGGGCTACGGCGTACCTGGTGATGAAGTTCGTCGACGGCGAGCCGCTCGACCGCCTGCTCGGGCGGCTGCGACGCATCGCCCCCGGCGCCGCGATGGACCTCATCGCCCAGGCGGCCTCGGCGCTGCAGGCGGTCCACGACCAGGGCATCGTCCACCGGGACATCAAGCCGGGCAACCTGCTGGTGCGCTCGGACGGCACCCTGGTGCTCACCGACTTCGGCATCGCCAGGTCCGACACCGCCAGTCGGCTCACCGACGCGGGCATGGTGCTCGGCACCGCCGCCTACTGCGCGCCGGAGCAGGCGGAGGGCGCACCCGTCACCCCCGCGGTGGACATCTACGCGCTGGGCGTGGTGGCGTACGAGTGCCTGGCCGGGCAGCGCCCGTTCGACGGTGACACGCCGGTCACCATCGCGCTCAAGCACATCCGCGAGACGCCGCCGCCGCTGCCGCCGGACGTCCCGCCCGCGATCCGGGCACTTGTGGAGCGCTCCCTCGCCAAGGATCCGGCCCGGCGCTTCCCAAGCGCCGCCGCCATGAGCTCCGCCGCCAGGCAGACGGCCTTTGGCGCGGAGGGCGCCATCGCGCTGCCACCACAGCCGGGGGACGTCCCGGAGACCGGGTGGCAGGTGCAGGCACCCCAGCAGGGGTCGCAGGGACAGAGCGGCTGGCAGGGCCAGGGGGCGGCCATGCCGCAGACGGGCGGCTGGCAGGACGCGGTGCAACACCCCACCGTGTCGGCGCACGGGACGGGACCGGCCACCGAGACGGTCTCGCGGAACCGCGGCCGTCGCGCCGCGCAGAAGCAGGGGCGTAAGGGAGGGGTGATCGCGGCGTCGGTGGCGGCGGGCGCGATATGCGTCGGTCTCGTCACGGTGGCGATCAACGGGATGGCGGCCTCGGGGACGGCCCCCGAACCCGGCCTCGCGGGGCAGGTGGTGCCCACCGCCAGCGAGTCGCCGGCGCCGGTGAAGAAGGGGAATCGCAGGACGCCGTCGCCCACCCCGACGGTGACCCGCCAGGTCCCGAACGATCAGCCCACCCAGCGGGGCAACCAGGAGGACAGGCCGCGGACCCCCACCCCGGAGGTCACGAAGTCCCCGAGCCCCACTCCCACTCCCACCCCCAGTGCGACGCCGCTGCCGAAGAAGCGCGTTCCGGCCACCGTCGGGATGACACCGTCGGCGGCGGGGGCGGCGCTCAAGCAGGCGGGTTTCAAGGTGAAGCTCTCCTACAGCGCCGACGTCGACCACTCGCGCTGCGTCGCGGTCGTCGAGTCTCGTCCGGGCGAGGGAACGATGTGGGATCCGGCCAAGCCCGTGGAGATCATCGCGGTCAACGTCGACTGTCCGCCCACGCCCACCCCCACGCCCACCCCGACCCCCAAGCTCTAGGCGGGCGAGGTAACGGCACCTGTCCCTCAGGGAACCTTCTGGTCCCCCTCAGGGGCGGGCGGTGCCCCGCCGCGTCGTCGGTCACCGCGGCACGCCGCGGTGGCCTCCTCCGCCTTGCGAGGCACCAGCCGTCCGATCCTCGGCGCGACATCCGCCAGGCAGGGTCTAGACGCCCGTGGTCTGGCGAGGGTAGGCCACCGAGGGGTCGGTGGCGATGTTGACCATGTAGGGCACACCGGAGTCGAACGCGCGGCGCAGGGCCGGGCCGATCTGTGCGGGGTCGGTGACGAGCTCGCCGCCACCGCCGAGGGCGGTCACCACCTGGTCGTAGCGGCACTGCGGCTGGAGATCCGCGGCCACGTCGTAGCCGTAGAGCATCTGCATGGGATGCTTCTCCAGCCCCCACATGCCGTTGTTGCCGCAGATCATCACGACCGGCAGCCGGTGGCGCACCAGAGTGTCGACGTCCATCAGCGAGAAACCGGCCGCACCGTCGCCGAGCAACAGCACCACCTGTGAGGAGGGGCGGGCCACCCTGGCGGCGATGGCGTAACCCAGGCCCGTGCCCAGGCAGCCGTACGGACCCGGATCGAGCCAGTTGCCCGGCTGCTTCGGCTCGACGTACTTGCCCGCGTACGAGACGAAGTCACCGCCGTCACCGATCACCACGGCGTCGTCGGCGAGGAGCTTGCCCAGCTCGCCGTAGATCCGCATCGGGTGGATCGGGTCGGCCGCGGACTCAAGCAGGGCGGCGTCGGCGGCGATGGCGGCCGAGGCCGCCTCGGAGAGCCGGGTCACCCAGGGGGCGTGGTTCTTGGGGGACACGCCCGCTTCGGCGCAGGCCGTGCCGAGCCCCCAGAAGAGCAGTGAGAGGTCACCGGCGGCGGTGCCGACCGGGTCCATGTGCGTGGCCAGCTGCGACGGCGCGTCGGCCAGGTGCACGACCTTGGCGAGCGGAGCGCCGTCCTTGCCGCCGAACCAGCCGTAGCCGAGGCGGAAGTCGATCGGGGTGCCCGCCACGATCACCAGGTCCGCTTGGGAGAACGCCATTCCTCTGGCCCGGGTGACCAGCAGTTCGTGGCCGGCGGGCAGGATGCCGCGGCCCTGGCCGTTGGGGATGACCGGCAGCCGGTATTCCTCGGCGAAGCCCCTGGCGACCTCCTCGGCACGGTCCATCCACACATCGGAACCGAGCACCAGCACCGGGCGCTGGGCCTCGGCGATCAGGCGGGCGATCGCGGCCAGCGCGTCGGGGTCGGGCTCCAGCGGCGACGGGGTCAGCGTCTCGGGGGCCTCTTCGAGCGGAGGCGCGGCCGAGAAGAGGTGGTCCATGTGGAAGTCGAGGAAGACGGGGCCGCGGTGCGGGGCGAGGGCGGTGCGGAAGGCCATCTCCACGTCCTGAGCGACGGAGTCGGCGCCAGAGCCGGTGAAGGCCAGCTTGGTGATCGGCGCGAACAACGGCGGGTGGTCGATCTCCTGCAGCGCGCCCGAACCCCACCGGGACTGGGGGGCACGGCCTCCCATGACCACGAGGGGTGAGCCGTTGAAGTGCGCGGTGGCCACTCCACTGACGCCGTTGGTGATGCCGGGTCCCGCGGTGAGCACGGCCAGCCCGGGTTTACGGGTGAGCCGCGCGGTCGCCTCGGCGGCGAAGACCGCGCTCTGCTCGTGGCGGACGTCCAGGATGGGCATCCCCTCGTGGACCGCGCCGTCGTAGAGCGGGAAGACATGCCCACCGGACAGGGTGAACATGGTCTCGATGCCGTATGCCTTGGAGATGGCGACCGCGATGTCACCTGCGTGCTTCGGAGACTCCATATCGCGCAACCTACCAGTCAGTCACTTAGCCGAACAGGGATTGTTCTCCCTGCCCAGATCCCCTCGCCTAATGCGGGCGGCACATATGGCATCCGGCCGGAGATAAGGGGCCGTCATTCGTCGGCGGGAGGCTCAGAGAGTGTCGGAGAGCGCCTTAATGGGCATCTTCAGGTCCGCCAGCAGGCCGAGGTCGGCCTCGGCCCTGCGACCCAGGGTGGTCAGGTAGTTCCCCACGATGATCGCGTTGATGCCGCCGAGCATGCCGTCGCGGGTGCCCAGGTCGCCCAGGGTCAGCTCGCGGCCGCCCGCGTAGCGCAGGATCGTGCGGGGCAGCGCGAGCCTGAAGGTGGCGATCGTCCGGAGCGCCTCGGACCCCTCCAGCAGCGGGAAGGACTCGAAGGGCGTGCCGGGGCGCGGGTTGAGGAAGTTCAGCGGGACCTCGTCGGGCGCTAGCTCGCCCAGCTGCCCGGCGAACTCGGCCCGCTGCTCCCGCGTCTCACCCATGCCCACGATGCCGCCGCAGCACAGTTCCATGCCGGCCTCGCGCACCATCAGGCAGGTGTCCCAGCGCTCCTGCCAGGTGTGGGTGGTGACGACCTTCCCGAAGTGGGACCTCGCGGTCTCCAGGTTGTGGTTGTAGCGGTGCACGCCCATCTGGGCCAGCTCGTCGACCTGAGCCTGGGTGAGCATGCCCAGCGAGCACGCGACGTTGATGTCCACCGCCTCGCGGATCGCCTTCACGCCCTGGCGGACCTGATCCATCAGGCGCTGGTCGGGTCCCCGTACGGCGGCCACGATGCAGAACTCGGTGGCCCCGGTCGCGGCGGTCTCCCTGGCGGCCTCGACCAGTGAGGGGATGTCCAGCCAGACGGCGCGGACCGGGGAGGAGAACTGCCCCGACTGCGAGCAGAAGTGGCAGTCCTCGGGGCAGCCGCCGGTCTTGAGGGAGACGATCCCCTCGACCTCCACCTCGGGACCGCACCACTTCAGCCGCACCTCGTGGGCCAGGGCCAGCAGCTCGGCCAGGCGGTCGTCCGGCAGCTCCAGGCAGCGCAGGGCCTGTGCGGCGTCGAGACCGCGGCCTTCTTCCAGCACCTGCGTCCTGGCGATCTCGAGGATGTCGCTCATGAATACCTCCAGCGTGGAGATCCCGGGTGCCGGCCCCGGGAAAGGGGGACTCCCGGTTTCCACCGGGGAGGACGTCGAGCGGTTCGGATCCGCGGCCGTGGCTACGGGGAAAGCCTAAGGGTGGTGCGGAAGGCGGCGGGGTCGAAGCCACCGCCCAGCGCCGGCCCCAGCCCGGCGCGGGCGGCGCGGGCGAAGGCGTCACGCCCCAGCAGCCCGGCGCCCTCGGGGAGGGCGCCCGCCAGCGGCCGGGCGGCCAGCATCTCCAGATCCGCGACGTTGCTCCGCTCGGCAACACCGGGCTCGGCCGGCCAGGAGCCGATCACCACCCCGGTCGGCTCCAGCCCCCGGTGGGCCATCGCCTCCAGCGTCAGCGCGGTGTGGTTGAGCGTGCCCAGCCCGGCCCTGGTCACCAGGAGCACCGGCGCCGAGAGCGCCCTGGCCAGGTCGGCCAGGGTCGCGCCCTCCTCGTCGAAACGGACGAGGAGCCCGCCCGCCCCCTCGACGATCACCAGCCGGTGTGAGTCGGCCAGCTCGCCGACCCGGTCCGCCACCCGGGCGAGGGAGACCGGCGGCAGACCGGCCAGGCGCGCCGCCGCCGCGGGGGACAGCGCGGCGGGGTACCTGGCCGACTCGAAGGTCGTCCGTACCCCGGACAGCCGGATGATGTCGTCCACGTCGCCGGGTTCGGTGTCCGACACTCCGGTCTGCGCGGGTTTCAGCACGGCCACGGAGGAGCCCCGCTCCCTGGCGAGCGAGGCCACCGCCGCGGTGACGACTGTCTTTCCCACCCCGGTGTCGGTCCCGGTGACCACGAGAATGCTCACCTGTCCCAGCTTAGGTGGGTCAGGGACGACGCAGCCGGGTGACGAACTTGTAGCGGTCGCCCCGGTACAGGGACTGCGCCCATTCGACCGGGTTGCCGTCCGCGTCGAAGGCGTGCCTGGTGAGCAGGAGCAGCGGCAGGCCCGCGTCGACGCCGAGCACCTGCGCGTCGTACGGGGTGGCCAGCACGGTCTCGATGATCTCCTCGGCGTCGGTCAGCCGCACGTTGTACGCGTTGTACAGCGTCTCGTACAGCGAGGAGTGCATCTCCAGCTCCCGCCGCAGGCGGGGGAAGCGCCGGGCCGACAGGTGGGTGGTGTCGATCGACATCGGCTCGCCGCTGGCCAGGCGTAACCGGTGAATGCGCAGCACGCGGCCGCCGGCGTTGATGGCCAGGCGGCGGGCCAGCTGCTCGTCGGCGGTGACGTAGCTGATGTCAAGGATCTTGGTGTCGGGTTCGAGGCCGACGGTCCGCAGATCCCCGGTGTAGGAGGTCAGCTGGAGGACCTGGGCGACCTTGGGCTGTGCGACGAACGTCCCCTTGCCCTGGATGCGCACCAGGCGGCCCTCGACCACGAGCTCGGACAGGGCCTGGCGCACCGTGGTGCGCGACGTCTCGAAGCGGACCGCGAGGGCTCGCTCGGGGGGCAGGGCGCTGCCCGCGGGCAGGCTCTTGGTGAGGGTGAGCAGGCTGCGCTTGACGTCGTAGTATTTCGGGATTCTCGGGGAGTCGTCGCTCACATGGTCACCTTCATCTCGGCCACGGCGGTGAGTGCACCCCTGATCACCGCTAGATCGTCGGAACTCAGATTGGCCCGTGCCGTCAAGCGCAGGCAAGAGCGGCCGACCGGCACCGAGGGCGGCCGGAAGCATCCGGCGCGCACCCCGTGTTCCGCACAGATGAGGGCGGCCCGAAGTGCGATCTCGGGTGGGCCGAGCACGACGGGGACGACCGCACCCGCTGGATCGCCGCTCTCCAGGCCGAGATCGCGGGCCATAGCGGCCAGCTCCCTCGCCATGGTTCGCACGCGTCCGGGCAGTTCGGGCTGATGGTGAAGGATATCGACAGCGGCGAGTGCCGCGGCCACGCTGCCGGGTGCCAGCCCGGTGTCGAAGATGAACGACCGGCCCGTGTCCACAAGGGTTTGGATCACCTCGGGCGTGCCCAGTACGGCTCCGCCCTGGGAGCCCAGGGACTTGGACAGTGTGATCGTTCTCACAATGCCCGGTTCGGCCGCCAGCCCCGCGGCGTGCACGGCGCCCTGCCCGCGCGGCCCGACGACCCCGATCGCGTGGGCCTCGTCGACGACCAGCAGCGCACCCTGCCGCACCGTCGCCGCGTACAGCTCCGCGAGCGGGGCCAGATCGCCGTCCACGGAGAAGACCGCGTCCGTGACCACGATCGCGTGCTCCTCCTCCCGGCAGGCCAGCGCCCTCTCCACGGCGGCGACGTCCAGGTGTGGGGTGACCACGACCCGCGAGCGCGACAGCCGGCAGGCGTCCACTATCGACGCGTGGTTGCCCGCCTCGGAGACCACCAGGGCGCCCCTGCCCAGAGCCGCGACGGCGGCCAGGTTGGCCAGGTAGCCGGAGGAGAACACCAGGGCGCCCTCCGCGCCGGTGAAGGCGCACAGCCGTGCCTCCAGGCGCGCGTGCAGGGTCGTGGAGCCGGTGACCAGGCGGGAACCCGTGGAGCCGGTACCCCAGGTGCGTGTCGCCGCCACGGCCGCCTCGGCCAGCCGCTCGTCCCTGGCCAGGCCGAGGTAGTCGTTGGAGGCCAGATCGACGAGGCCGTCGTCGTCCGGTGTGCGGGCGCGCAGGGTCCGCCGCAGCCCCGCGGCCTCCCTCGTGGCCGCCGCCGCGCGGAACCGGACCAGCGGATCAGGGATCTGCTCCATAAGCGGCATCTTTTCAGCAGGACTCACCCGATTCGCGTTCGGGCCTGGAAAGAACGCATGATGCACGGGTGCCGACTCTAAGCGACCTGGCGGTTCGTCACACCGCGCTCGACGATGCGGACCTTGAGTGGATGCACTCGCTGGTCTCCGACTGGCAGCTCCTCGCGGACCTGTCCTTTGCCGACCTGATCCTGTGGATCCCGCTGAAGGACGGCTCCGGCTGGGTCGCGATCGCGCAGATGCGGCCCACCACCGGGCCGACCGTCTATCACGACGACATCGTGGGCATGATCGCGGCGAAGGGCGAACGGCCGCTGCTGGAGACGGCCTGGAACGAGCGGCGTATCTGCCGTGAGGGTGATCCGGACTGGTCGAGCGGGGTGCCGGTGCGCGAGGAGACCATTCCCGTGCGGCGGGCCGACCACTTCCTGGGCGTCATCCAGCGCTCGACGAACCTGTCCTCCGCGCGGACCCCCTCCAGACTGGAGCTGACGTACCTGCAGAGCGCCTCCGACCTGGCCCAGATGGTGGCCGAGGGCCGCTTCCCGTTCTCCGGCGCGGAGCCGATCCTGGTCCGCTCCCCGCGCGTGGGCGACGGGCTGCTCCGGCTCGATCGGGCGGGCCGGGTCACGTACGCCTCGCCGAACGCGCTGTCGGCCTACCGGAGGCTGGGCCTCACCGCCGACCTGGTCGGTGCGGAGCTGGGCCGTACGACCGCCACGCTCTGTTACTCCGACGAGCCCATCAACGAGAACCTGATGATCGTCGCGAGTGGGCGAGAGCCCAGGGAGACGGAGGTGGAGTCGGGCGGCACCGTCGTGCAGCTGCGGGCGATCCCGCTGATCGTCGGTGGCGGGAGGATCGGCGCCCTGGTGCTCATCAGGGATGTGACCGAGCTGCGCCGCCGCGAGCGAGAGCTGATGACCAAGGACGCCACCATCAGGGAGATCCACCACCGGGTGAAGAACAACCTGCAGACGGTGGCCGCGCTGCTGCGGCTCCAGGCCAGGCGGCTGCGGCTGCCGGAGGGCAGGGAGGCGCTGGAGGAGGCGGTACGCAGGGTCGGGTCGATCGCGATCGTGCACGAGACGCTCTCCCACACGCCCGAGGAGCAGGTGGACTTCGACGACATCGCCGACAGGGTGATCGCGATGACGGGAGAGGTCGCTGCCCCGGAGACGCAGGTCGTGCCGCGCCGGGTCGGGAGCTTCGGGGTGCTGCGCTCGGAGATCGCGACGCCGCTGGCGATGGTCCTCACGGAGCTGCTGCAGAACGCGGTCCAGCACGGGCTGGCGCAGCGTCAGGGTAAGCTCCAGGTGATCGTGTCACGCGGGGGCGAGCGGTTGGACGTGATCGTGTCCGACAACGGCAGCGGGCTGCCGGAGGACTTCGACCTGGACCAGACCACCAGTCTGGGGTTGCAGATCGTACGGACCCTGGTGGTGGGAGAGCTGTCCGGGCGGCTGGCCATCGAACCGCGACAGGGCGGCGGCACCGAGGTGAGCCTGAGCATCCCCCTCCCCGCTGCCTAGGCGGCAGGACAGGGGAATAGCATCAGTTCAAGACCTCACAGCGAGGCCGCATCAGGAGCGGAGCATCCTTACCGCAACGCGCGGCGTCGCCGTTGACGCGACGCGAAACGGAACGAAGAGATAGGCAACCAGGTCAGCGCGCTTCACCACAGCGCCAGTCGGTGACCGATCAGATGCCACCTTGGGACGTGCCCATGCCCTGGCCCGAGGGGACTACCGTGAGGCCGCGCCGGGGACTGGACTGAGGAGTGAAGGAGCGAAGCGGATGAACGACGAGGGAAGGAGCCGGGTAAGAGCGGCATCACCGCGACGCGTTAGCGTCGCCATCGGCACGCGGCCGAACCGCGACGCGTTAGCGTCGCAGTCAGCACTGTCAGACACCACTGCGGGCGCGGGCTCGGGCCGTACGGCGCTTGAAGGCGCGTCGCTCGTCCTCGCTCAGGCCGCCCCAGACGCCGGCGTCCTGCCCGGATTCCAGCGCCCACTTCAGGCATGCTTCACTGATGGTGCAAGTACGGCAGACCTGCTTCGCTTCTTCGATCTGCATCAGGGCGGGGCCGGTGTTGCCGATCGGGAAGAACAGCTCGGGGTCCACGTCACGGCAGGCAGCTCGGTGGCGCCAGTCCATGCGTCCACTCCTTAGTAAAGAGGAGCCCTTACGCGCTCCAACGGCTCACTTTGTGAAGAGTTTCACTAACCAGCGCGAACAACTCCCCGATCCGTGGTTCGGCTCGGGGCACGTCCGCTTGATCGCCGATGGCCTGGGAGCGGGGTGCCGCTCAAAGGTCCTACGTTCCGACGTCAATCTCGAGATTGTCAGCCACGCTCAGTACACGCAAGAGGTTTGGGAGAAGGTTTTGCCTGAAATGGATGTCGGATGCGTCACACAATGACGCGACGTAACGGGTTAGACCAAGACTCGTAACGCGTTAGGGATAGAACGGAACGTTATTCGCTCAACTTCCCCCAGGTAGTCCCCGTCCAGCTGAAACGCCACGGGCCGCTCGGCACTCAGCGTGAACTCTCCCTCGTCGTGGAGCTGTACCAGGTGACGGCCGGTGGGCAGAGTGTCGCGGGCACCGATGATCTGAGGTATCAGCTGGAGCATGCTCGGCAGGCCCAGGCGCTGCAGTCCCAGCAGGTCAAGGCCGGTCTCGAAGCTCGCCCACGGGGTCGGTGAGACCGGCCGCGGGCCGATGTACGTCCAGGGCGAGGTGTTGGAGACGACGGCCATGTAGATGCCGCCGGTCGGCGGCACCTCCGGCCCCTCGACGGTCATCGAAGGATGGCGCTTGTCCGTCGACAGGTAGTGGTGTAATGCGGTGTTCACGTAGCGCGCGGGCGTGGCCTTGCGGCCGGTGCCCCTCATCCCCTCGACCGCCCTGACCACCTCGGCGTCGTACCCCAGGCCACTACAGAACGTGAAATATCTAGTCTGGCCATCCCAGATCGCCTGACCGAGGCCGACGATCCGCTGGCGGCCGTCCCGGAGCGCCTCCAGGATCGCCCCCACCGCCTCGACCGGGCTGTTCGGCAGGCCGAGGGCCCTGACGAACACGTTGGCGCTGCCGCCGGGGATGGCCAGCAGTGCCGGCCGGTCGGCCGAGCTGCCCTCGTCGCCTCCCTTTCCGTCCACCGGGTCGAGCAGGCCGTTCACCGCCTCGTTGATGGTGCCGTCACCGCCCAGGACGGCCAGCACGTCGTAACCGGAGGCGTGGGCCTTGCGGGAGAGCTGCGTCGCGTGTCCCCGGTAGCCGGTCTCCTCGACGGTCAGGTTCATCGTCGCGCTCAGCGCCCTGATGAGCACATCCCTGGTCCGCTGGTTGGTCGTCGTCGCCTTCGGGTTCACCAGGAGCATCGCGCGCATAATCTCAGCGTATCCGCCGAGCCCCGAACTTCCGTCGAAACCCGACCTTCCGTCAAGGTCCAAGCCAAGACGGCAAAGAACGGTGCGGTACCCTCCGGCGATAGGGTTGACACCGTGTCGAACCGTCCGATGACCCTCACCGTCGCCGCCGCCGTCATGGCGGTGGAAGGCGCCACCGCTCTGCTCCTCGGCGGCTACGTCGGAGTGGAGACCGTGATCGGCCAGCCGTCCGACCTGACGACCTCGATCGCCGTCGCGGTGTCCGGGATCATCATCGGCGCGGCTCTGCTCTGGGTCGGGTGGGGAATGATCCTCACCGAGCGGTGGGCCAGGAGTCCGGGTGTGCTGACACAGATCTTCGCCACCCCGATCTCGATCACGCTGATCCAGTCCGACCAACTGGTGATCGGCATCTCGCTGATCACCCTGGCGGTGATCGGACTGGTCACGCTACTGTCTCCGCCGACGACGCACGCCCTCTACGGGGACCAGGAGTAGGCACTCACGGGACTGGTCAGGCGGGGCCTCGCCGCGCCACCGGCCACCGCGGTTCCCCCCGCTGCCCTGTAAGGCACCGCCTGACCGCCCCTCGTCGCGGCAGGACCTGCCAGGCAGGCCCTAGTCGTCCACGGTCAGGCCCTCGCGGAGCTGCGCGAGTGTCCTGGCGAGCAACCGGGACACGTGCATCTGCGAGATGCCGAGCTCGGTGGCGATCTGGGACTGTGTCATGTTGCCGAAGAAACGCAGCAGCAGGATTCGCTTCTCGCGCGGAGGCAGCCGCTCCAGCAGGGGCTTGAGCGACTCACGGTACTCGACGCCCTCGAGGGAGTCGTCCACGATGCCCAGGGAGTCGGCCACCGCCGGTGCGTCGTCGTCGCCGGAGTCGGGCGCGTCGAGGGAGACCGTGGAATAGGCGTTGGCCGACTCCAGCCCTTCGAGCACCTCCTCCTCGCTCATCTTCAGGAACGTGGCCAGCTCGGCCACGGTCGGCGCGCGCCCCTCCCGCTGGGAGAGCTCGCTGATCGCCTTGGTGAGCGAGAGCTTCAGCTCCTGAAGCCGGCGCGGTACGCGGACCGCCCAGCCCTTGTCACGGAAGTGACGTTTGATCTCGCCGACGATCGTCGGGGTGGCGTAGGTGGAGAACTCCACGCCGCGGCCGAGATCGAAGCGGTCGATCGACTTGATCAGGCCGATGGTCGCGACCTGTGTGAGGTCGTCCAGCCACTCGCCCCGGTTGCGGAACCGGCGGGCGAGATATTCGACGAGGGGCAGGTGGAGCTCGACGAGCTCGTCACGGATGCGCTGGCGCCGGGGGTCGTCGGAGGTCAACTCCACCAGCTCCGCGAAGAGCAGGCGCGCACGCACCCGGTCGGGCACCGCGTGGTCGCTGGCGGCCATGGCACGAGTCCTTTCCGTCACGCCGGCCTCGCCGCGCCTCGGCGCTTGCGGAGGACGATCGCCATACGGTCGGGGGAGTCGGTTACGGCATCCACATCATCAGCCAGGGCGGTGAGCACCATCCACGCGAAATCGTCGCGCTTCGGGGGGGTGCTTCCCACCGTGCTGACCTCGACCCGCACCTTCATCAACTGCCCGGTGAGTTCGAACTCGGCGGTCAGATCGGTGCCGGGGACGGCCTGGGTCAGCAGCATCGCACACGCCTCGTCGACCGCGATCCGTAGATCCTCGATCTCGTCCAGCGTGAAGTCCAGCCGTACGGCAAGTGCGGCTGTCGCCGTACGCAGCACGGACAGATAAGCACTCGTCGCCGGCAGCCGGACGCTCACCACGTCACGGATCCCGCCCATGCCGACTGCGGGCGCCTCGGTGTGTTCGGTCACGTTCCTCCTCGCAGAGTCGCTGACTGCAACCTACAGCCCTGAGACGGTGGTTGGCCCATTTGGACTCGCGATCGGGGCGATTTGACTGTATTGATTACGAATCTATGGCGGCCCTACGGCGACGCTGACGCGTCGCGGTTCGGGCCTGCATATGGCGACGCTGACGCGTCGCGGTGAGGCCGCTCTTGCCCGGCTCCTTCCCTCGTCGAGGAAGGCCGCTCGTTCCTCGCGACCTTCCTCTCCTCAGTCCAGTCGCCGGCGCGGCCTCACGGGGAGTCCCTCAGAGGCAGATTACGGGCACGTCCCCAAGAGGTGCTTTTCGGGGCGAGGTGGCGGCACATGCCTGGGGCTCTCCGGTCCGGATCAAGGGGTGCCCGGGAACTCCTTGATCCGGATTGCCGGCGCGGCCTCGCGAGTTGCCGACGACGCTGGGCGTCGCGGTGAGGCCGCTCAGACCCGGGTCCTTACCTCGTTGACCGGATTCGCTCGTTCCTCGCGACCCCGCTCTCCTCGGTCCAGTCCCCGGCGCGGCCTCACAGCCCCGTTTTCCTCAGTCCGGCCGCCTGCGCTTCCTCACGGCTGGTCGTGAGGGTTTTAGGCGGCCTTGGTCTCCCAGAAGATCTTGGAGATCTCGTCGATCTTGCCCAGCAACTCGTCGGCCTTGGCGACGTCGACGGTGCCCTTGCCGCCGGCCGCGCCCGCGAGCTTGGTGGCCTCCCAGAACAGCTGGTGCAGCTGCGGGTAGGTCTCCAGGTGCGGAGGCTTGAAGTAGTCGGTCCACAGCACCCACAGGTGGTGCTTGACCAGCTCGGCCCGCTCCTCCTTGATGGTGAGCGCACGGGAGCGGAACACCGGGTCCTCGTTTCCGGCGTACTTCTCCATGATGGCCTTGACGGACTCGGCCTCGATGCGGGCCTGGGCCGGGTCGTACACGCCGCAGGGCAGGTCGCAGTGCGCCGACGCGATGTTCCTGGGGCGCAGAAGTCGTGCGAGCATCGGAAATCCTTCCTTGATGCCATGTTCAGAATGGTCCGGTTAACGACCTTACTCGTCTCTGAATGCCCGTGTGGGAGGGGGTTACGCTCGATGAGAGTACGTGTCGCGGGGGACTCGATGCTGCCCGCGCTGCGGTCCGGCGACTGGCTCTGGGTACGGCGCGGAGCGGCGGTGCGGCCCGGCGACCTGGTCGTCGCCCGGCTGCCGTCCGACCCCGCCGTGCTCATCGTCAAACGCGCGGTCTGGAAGGCGGACGGCGGCTGGTGGCTGGAGAGCGACAACCAGCGTGCTCCCGGCAGGCGTGACAGCTGGGACTTCGGAGCGCTGCCCCCGTCGTCGATCGTCGGCCGGGTGGTGCTGCGCTACTGGCCGACCTTCTGGCGGGCCCGGTAGGCGGCGACGTTGGCACGGCTGGCGCACCGCTCCGAGCAGTACCGGCGCGACCGGTTGGAGGAGGTGTCGAGGTAGGCCCTGCGGCAGGGCGGCGCCTGGCAGAGGCCGAGCCGGTCGACGCCGAGATCGGTGATCATGGTGGCGAGCCCCATCACCGCTCCCACCGCGTACTGGTCGGCCATCCGGCCGCCCTCGGTGAGGTGCAGATGCCAGCGCTCGCCGTCGTGCCCGGAGATCTGCGGCTGGACCGGGTGGTGGATCAGCAGCGAGTTGAGCCGGTCGACCACCGCCTCCTCGTCGCCCGCCTCGGCGGTCTCGAACACGATCATCAACTCTTCGCGCAGGTCACGCAGGGCCTCCAGGTCGCTTCTGGTGATGCGACAGCCGGGCCGGTAGCGACCGCCCTCTTCCAGGAGCGCGCGCAGCCCTTCGAGACCGGTCAGCCGGTCGGGGCTGTTGATCAGTAGTACGGCCAGCTCCGCGTAGGAGGTCAGGTCCATCTGGGGATCCGTCAATGTAAGAGGTGGCATGGACTTCGAGTATTACACGGTGTGGTGAGGTTAACACCGGGACGACGAAAGTATGGGGTACCCGCCCGTGGTGACAGTCTCAACATGTGGCACAATCGAGCGACGGGTGACCCCCGGACCCTCCAGGCGACCGTGCTCAGTGAAGTAGGCCCCGAGCGGCTACAGAAGCCGGGGACAGGCTTTCCACGGCCGCCTCAGAAGGAACTATCCGTCTGCCTGACTGAACTACAGGGGTCGCTGTGGCCACCATGCCATCTTCCATCTCTCTCGAAGCCCTCGAAGCCCTGGATCTGGATCCGGCCTTCGCCCTGCACCGCGGGGGCAAGCTGGAGGTCCGTTCCACGGTCCCGGTCCGCAACGCCGACGACCTGGCACTCGCCTACACGCCTGGCGTGGCCAGGGTCTGCAGCGCGATCGCCGAGAAGCCCGAACTCGCCAAGGACTACACCTGGATCTCCAACGTGGTCGCCGTCGTCTCCGACGGCACCGCGGTGCTCGGCCTCGGAGACATCGGGCCTGCCGCCGCCATGCCGGTCATGGAGGGCAAGGCCCTGCTGTTCAAGCAGTTCGCGAATGTCGACGCGGTGCCCATCTGCCTGGACTGCACCGACGTGGACGAACTGGTCGAGACGGTCGTCCGGCTCGCCCCCTCCTTCGGGGGGATCAACCTCGAGGACATCAGCGCTCCTCGCTGTTTCGAGGTCGAGGCGCGTCTCCGCGAGATCCTCGACATCCCCGTCTTCCATGACGACCAGCACGGCACCGCGATCGTCGCGCTGGCCGCGCTGAAGAACGCGGCGCGGCTGACCGGTCGCTCGCTGGGCGATCTGCGGGCCGTGGTCGCCGGTGCCGGCGCCTCCGGGATCGCGGTCAGCCGGATCCTGCTCAACGCGGGCATCGGTGACATCGCGGTGGCCGACTCCAAGGGGGTCATCCACCAGGGCCGCGACGGTCTCAACCCGGTGAAGGAGGCCCTGGCCCGCGACAGCAACAGGGCCGGCCTGCACGGTTCCACCGAGCAGGCGCTGGCCGGGGCCGACGTGTTCATCGGGCTGTCGGGCTCGACGGTCTCGGAGGAGGCCATCGCGTCGATGGCCTCCGGTTCGATCGTCTTCGCGCTGTCCAACCCGACGCCCGAGGTGCGGCCGGAGGTCGCGCGCAAGTACGCGCAGGTGGTCGCGACCGGCCGTTCCGACTTCCCCAACCAGATCAACAACGTGCTGGCCTTCCCGGGCGTCTTCCGCGGGGCGCTCGACGTCCGCGCCACCACGATCACCGAGAACATGAAGGTCGCCGCCGCCGAGGCGCTGGCCGGGGTGGTCGGGGACGACGATCTGTCGGCCGACTACGTGATCCCCAGCCCGTTCGACGAGCGCGTCGCCCCGGCGGTCATCGCCGCCGTCTCCGAGCAGGCCCGTGCCGACGGGGTCGCCCGTCTCTAGATCGCGACAGCCCAGGCGGCACGGCAGGCGAACCCGCCGGCCGGCCGGTGCACGATCACGCCCACCAGGCGCCCGACCGAACGCCCCTCGCCAGACCGGCGGGGGCGTTCCTGGTTTCCAGGACCGCCGGTGTCCGCCGCGCGTCGTGTCATGGAGAGTGCTTCCGGCACCTGTGCTCGCAGGGGGCCGGAACGCGGGTACGAACGGATCGCGTACGCCGCCTGCCTGTCGGAGCGGGAGAGGAACGCCTGGTCGTCTCCGAGGGCCCGCCGCCGCATCGGGCCCGATGGCGGAGACCGGGGCCTCCACCACGCGGGGTGAAGGTGGAACGGCGCCGGGGGCCTTCACCGGTGGGAATCCGGTGGGAATGGCCGAAGGGGCCCGGCTGGTGCCGGACCCCTTCGGATGAAGCTGGTGGTGCAGGTGAGCCTGGAGGTTTGGACGCTCAGGCTC
>NZ_JBFAOJ010000091.1:0-37921 GCF_040675205.1 Streptosporangium sp. NPDC049644
GCTACCGGGCCTGAGGAGATACCGGTTCTCCATATTTCGGCCCGATGGTGCGTTCGTCGAGGCTGTTTCGCCCGGCCTGAACACCTGAGCGCCCCGCTCGTCCTCCTCGCGGAGGGCAGGCGGGGCGCTCTTTCATGCGTCCTCAGCCAGGCGAGATGATCACGTTGGGCCTGCCCAGGCAAGCGCGGTTCCGGCCCACCCGACCATCGACCCCAAGATGATCACACCTAGGATCATGAGACGTGCACGCATACGTCCTCCTCCGTCTCTGTGCTTGGTAACGAGCATGCTCAGCTGGACTTTTTGCCGCAATGCCTTTCAGCCCCCGCCAAAAGGTGCGGCACCCGGGTGTACCTCTCCGGGCCAGGCGGGGCACTTCATGCGTTCGGAAGCCGCTACAGATGACCTTCGGCCTTGAGCCGCGCTTCCCACTCGGCGATGACCTCGTCGGCCAGGTCGACGGCGTCGTACTTCTGAGCGCCCGAGGTGATGGACCGCTCGGGAGTCCTCGCCGTACGCCGACCTGGTACGGCCCTCTCCCCTGGGGATGATGCCGCGGCCGCCCCGCCCCCGCGGGAACACGGAAGCCCCGCCGCTCTCCTCCGGAGCGGTGGGGCTTCTCGCGTTGTACGGCTACCGTCAGAACGGCGTGCTGCTGGGCGACAGCGTGACTCTGACCTGGTAGTCAGGGCCGCTCTGGTTGAAGACGTCCGGCCGGAACAAGTAGCTGACGCTGTTGGTCAGCGATGCGGCGGGGAAGGACTCAAGCAGGACGTCGTCATCCGAAGCGAGGGAGTCCTCCTCCCGGACGTTGATGGTGATCGGCCCCCCGCTGGCGCTGAACACGGGTGCGTCCGCGGCCGTGCTCCTACTGGTGACGTCGGTGCTGCCCGGCGGGCACGTGCCCGCCGGGGTGAACCTGAAGCACATGCGCGAATCCATCGGCATGATCCCTGTGCCGCCCTGCGGCCAGACGCGGTAGGACACGGGGAGAGGAGGCACCAGTCCAGGACCGGAGATCTTGACGAAGATCTCGTCGGTGCTCTCCTGCGTCCGCCACGCGACGATCTCATCCAGGGTGATTCGAATATACGGAGCGCCCTCGGCGGTGGAAGCGGAGGCGGTGGAGGGGGTGGCGACGAGCGGCGCCACAAGGGCTGCCCCCGCAACGACCCGAAGCAGGCTCTTCATTGGGTTCATACCCAAAGGATCACCGTGGCCGTTTGGAAATACCTTGGTCATGACTAAGAGAAGACTATGGCTCCGGTCCAGTCGAGGGTGAGGTCATGCTCACCCGGCACGGTGATCGACCGCAGGCGAGCAGCGTAGCTACTCGTCCGTGGGCAGGCTCTCGATGGCGGCATTCATCCGGGCATGAAGCCGCTCTTGGTTGTGCTCGATGCCATCGGGACCTGCATGCCAGAGAACCCGGTGAACGTCAGGCGCGGGATCCCAGATCCGAGGCGAGGTATACCGCTGACGCATGCCAGCGACAGCGGCCGGCGGCCACTGGGTGTAGAGCACCAGGACATGACTCAGGCAGGGGATTCGCCCAGCCCGCGCCCAGTCGTTCACCGTCTTGGTCGCTCACCGTCTTGGGCTGGACGCCGAGGATGTCGGCAACCTCCTCCGGCTTCATCAGGCGCTCGGCGAGTGCCGACGGTCGGACGGGTCGGCGGGTTCCCCGTTGACGCGCTCGGCGCCTTGGCCGCCGCGATGCCCGAACGCCACCTGAAGTGAGATCCTCGGAACCATGATCATGCGAATCTGGCGGACACAGGTTGACGAGGCGCGGGCGGCGGAATATGAGCGCTTCGCGGCCGTGGAGTCGCTGCCGATGTTCCGGACGCAGCATGGCTTCCTCGGCCTGCTCTTCGGACGCAACGGCAGCGCGTGTGCGGTGACGACCCTATGGGAGGACGACGCGGCGGCGGATGCTCTCGAGGAGTCACCGAGCTACCGGGAGACGGTCGCCCGCATTGGCGCGGCGGGATTCCTGACGGGCCCGTCGGTGGTCGAGCGCTTCACCGTGCACGGCAGTCATCTTCCCGACGGCTCCTGACACACGAGAAGAGCCTCCGCCACAGCGGGGGCTCTTCGTGTTCGACGGCCCCGTTCCTCCCTCCGAAGGACGGACCCACCGCTCCGACCGGACCTCTGGGTAACGCCAGGGCGCACACACGTCCGGCGAAGTCGACACCTGCGAAGCGTTTCGTTGTAGACCACCAGCAGGAAATGAGTGCGGATCACGGCCTGCTCGATGCCCATCTCCTCGGCGAGCTGGAGCGCGGCCGACGACAACTCGAAGGCGGCGATGTTGCCGCGGCCCAACACCTTCCGCGCGGCGATGACCATGCGGTCGTACTCGAAGTGAGGGGTCGACTCCGAGGAGTAAACAGCGGGCCGCGCGTACGTTGCCTTAACTATGCCTGTCTATAGCTATGAGCTGGTACGGGCTTCTATGAGGACAGCTCAGGTCCTACGTACCGTCATCCTCGTGATCGACTACGACCCGACCCAGCCGAAGTGGCGACAGATCTACGACGTCGTCCGGGCGCGCATCGAGACGGGCGAACTGCCGCCGAAGACGCTCATCTCCGAGGTGAGGCTGGAGGCCGAGTTCGAGGTCGCCCGGGTCACGATCCGCAAGGTCACCGCACAACTTCGCGAGGACGGGCTGATCATCACGACGCCGGTCATGGGATCGTTCGTCACCGAGCAGGCCGACCGGTAGCGTGAGACGCGAGAGCCTCGGTCTGGGGAAGGACCGGGGCTCTTGCATGTCCGGGGTTACAGCTTCTCGACCTCCGTCACAGTGGCGACGAGCTTCGATGTGGACGGGCGCGTCGAGGTGAACTCCTCTTCCCGGAAGGTGACAGTCCCACCCTCGATGGTGAAGGTGTTCTCGGACGGGTACTCACCGCCCCGCACCTTGCAGGAGACCTGATACTCGGTGCCTTCGGGGAGTGGCAGCCGGTGCAGGTGGCCCGAATCGTCTAGGTGATGTTGCAACCTGCGGATCCGAAGCACTGCCTCTTCAGGGTCTTCAGCCGCACCCGGAAGTCCGCCGGCCGAGGGGTGACGATGGCCCCGGGGGTGGGCTCGCTT
The DNA here is from genome assembly GCF_040675205.1 of Streptosporangium sp. NPDC049644. NCBI lineage: Bacteria > Bacillati > Actinomycetota > Actinomycetes > Streptosporangiales > Streptosporangiaceae > Streptosporangium > Streptosporangium sp. NPDC049644. The sequence goes on from NZ_JBFAOJ010000091.1 coordinate 3,109, forward strand.
TCGGCGACGGGCTCGGTGCCGGCGAGGAGGGCGCCGCTGCCCTCCGAGGTCCACCCTCAGCAGGAGTACGGGGTGGCCCGCGATACCGTGCGGCGGGCGATCGGCTACCTCGCCGACCTCGGCCTGGTGCGCACGGTCGCCGGCCGGGGGCGTTCGTGCGCGCGGTGGAGGCGACGGTGGTGGCGATGGAGCGGGGGACAGACATCTTCACGCGGCCCCCACGGCCGCCGAGAGGGCGGAGCCGGACCTCGGTGCGGGTGTGTGGGTTCTGGTGACCGAGCGGGCCGGCGGAGGCGTTGAGGTGCTTCCTGGGGACGCGGCGGAGATCCGGCTGGAACGGCGAGAGGCCCCCGCGGTGGAGCGGGGGCCTCTGCCCGGCCGCGAGGCGAGGGCGACTCCCCTGCGCGGCCGTACGGGGACCTACGGGGTGTCGCCGTTGCGGTCCGCCCCTTGGCCTGTATCGGTCGGGTCTCTTGTCTACTTGCCGTAGCGGCGAGACGTGCCAAGATCATGCGTCACACATGCGCCATGATCTTGGAAAACGCCGGCTCACACTGAACCAGACGTGTTGCATAACCGCGGGCCAGAGCCTAGATCGACCCGCTGACCAGCAGCGCCACACACTCCACATGGTGGGTCATCGGGAAGGCGTCGAAGGCGCGCAGGTCGGCGAGGCGGTAGCCGCTCTCGGCGAACCAGGCGAGGTCGCGGGCCAGGGTGGCCGGGTCACAGGAGACGTACACGATCCGAGTGGCCTCAAGCGCGGTCACCCGGTCGACGACGTCACGGCCCAGACCCGCCCGGGGCGGGTCGACGACGACCAGGTCCGCGCGCTCGATGCCGAAGCGGTCGAGGGCGTTCTCCACCCGTCCCCTGGCGAAGCGCGCCTGGGGGAGGTCACGGAGATTACGCTCCGCGTCGCGGACGGCGACGGACTCGGACTCGACGCCGAACACGGCCCCCTCGGGGCCGACCGCCTCGGCGAGTCCGGCGGCGAACAGGCCGACGCCGCAGTAGAGGTCGAGGGCCCACTCGCCCGGCCGCGGTGCGGCGAACTTCAGGACCGCGTCGAGCAGGGTGGCGGCGGCGCCGGGGTGGACCTGCCAGAAACCGCTGCCGGTGACCTGGAAGTCGCGCTCGCCGACGCGCTCGACGAGATGGTTGCGGCCGTGGACGACCCGGCTGCGGCCCTTGCCCTCGTCGACGAAGACGGCCACGCTCGTGTCGAGATCGGGTACGGCCACCGTGCGCCGGGGCCTGGGGGCGACCACGACCGCCTGGTCGCCGGTGGAGGAGGCGATGACCTCGACCGAGGAGGCGTTGCGCCAGTTCATCACCTCGGCGCCGACGTTCTCGACCTCGGGGTGGGCGATCAGGCAGGCGTCCACCGGCTCGATGTCGTGGGAGCGGTGGCGGCGCAGGCCCAGCCCGCCCTCGCGGTCGACGGCGAACTGGACGCGGGTGCGCCAGCCGAGACCGTCGGGGGCGCCCGGGACCTCCTCGACGACGCCCTTCCAGTCGATTCCGCCCAGTCGCTTGAGCTGCTCGGCCACCACGTCGGCCTTCAGGCGGCGCTGGGCGTCGAGGGAGGCGTGCTGCCAGTCGCAGCCACCGCAGCGGCCGGGCCCGGCGAACGGGCACGGCGGACTCACCCGGTCGGCGGAGGACTCCAGGATCTCGACGGCGTCGGCCCGCAGGAACCGGGAGGTCTCCTCGGTGATCTCAGCCATGACGCGCTCGCCGGGCAGCGCGTGCCGCACGAAGACGACCCGGCCGTCATGGCGTGCGACACACCAGCCACCGTGCGCAACCGGTCCCACCGTCAGTTCGATCGCCATGGCCGTTGCCCCCAGAGAATTCGTCGTCGGTCGAGCCTCCTTGCGGTCAGGAGCGCATGTGCAAGGTTATGCCTTGACGTCCTCGTCCCGGGCCGCCTCCTGCCGCGGGCGGCGGGAGGCCCCCGGCGCGAGGGGCTCTGGGCGGCCCTTGAGCCGGTCGGAGGAGTGCAGCTGCCAGGGCACGCTGATGACCATCACACCGGGCTGGAAGATCAGGCGGGTCTTCAGGCGCAGCGCGCTCTGGTTGTGCAGGATGTGCTCCCACCAGTGGCCGACGACGTACTCGGGGATGTAGACGCTCACCACGTCGCGGGGAGAGCGGCGGCGCAGCGACTTGACGTACTCCAGGATCGGCCGGGTGATCTCGCGGTAGGGCGAGTCGAGCGTCTTCAGCGGCACCGGGATGCCGCGCCGCTCCCACTCCTCCTGCAGCTCTCTGGCCTCCGCGCCCTCCACGCCCACGGTGATCGCCTCAAGCTTGGAGGGGCGGGTGGCGCGGGCGTAGGCGAGGGCACGCAGGGTCGGCTTGTGGATCTTGGAGACCAAGACGATGGCGTGGTTGCGCGCGGGCAGTATCGACTCGTCCACCGCCGAGTCGTCGACGGCGAGCTCGCGGGACACGTTCTCGTAGTGGCGGTGGATGCCCTTCATCATCAGGAACAGCACCGGCATGGCCACGCAGACGATCCACGCCCCGTGGGTGAACTTGGTGAACAGCACGACCAGCAGGACCAGGCCGGTCATGACGCCGCCGAAGAAGTTGATGGTCCGCGAACGGTACATCTGGTGGCGGACCTTCGGGTCGGTCTCGGTTCTCAGACGCCGGCTCCAGTGCCGGACCATGCCGATCTGGCTCAGCGTGAACGACACGAAGACGCCCAGGATGTAGAGGTTGAGCAGGCGGCTGACGTCGGCCTCGAAGCCCCACAGCAGCAGGCAGGCCCCGGCGGCGAGGATCACGATGCCGTTGGAGAAGGCGAGCCGGTCGCCCCGGGTGTGCAGCTGGCGGGGCAGGTAGCGATCCTGGGCCAGGATCGAACCGAGCACGGGAAAGCCGTTGAAGGCGGTGTTGGCGGCGAGGAACAGGATCAGCGCGGTGACGGCCGAGATGACGAAGAAGGGCAGCGAGCCGTTTCCGAAGACCGCGTCGGCGACCTGGGAGATGATCGGCTGCTGGTAGTAGCCGGGCCCGGCGGGCCGCCCGTCGATGAGCACGTCCCGGAAGGCGACGGCCGGGTCGGCGACCTTGACCCCCGAGGCCAGGCCGAGAGAGATGATGCCGACGAACATCGTCACCGAGACCAGGCCCATCATCAGCAGCGTGTTCGCGGCGTTCTTGCTCTTGGGCTTGCGGAAGGCGGGCACGCCGTTACTGATCGCCTCGACACCGGTGAGCGCGGCGCAGCCGGAGGAGAACGCACGCAGGATCAGGAAGGCCGCCGCGAAGGAGGTCAGGTCGGACTGCTCGGCGACGATCTCGTATCCGGCGGTGGGCGCGCGCAGTTCGTCGCCGAGGACGAACACCCGGAAGCCTCCCCACATGATCAGGCCGAGGACGGCGAACATGAAGGCGTAGGTGGGGATCGCGAAGGCCGCGCCGGACTCCCGGATGCCGCGCAGGTTCACCAGTGTCAGCACGATGACGATGAGGATCGCGACCAGCGGCTTGTGCTGGGCGACATAGGGGATGGTGGCCCCCACGTAGTCGACGCCGTTGGCGACCGACACCGCGACGGTCAGCACGTAGTCGACCATCAGGGCACTGGCGACGGTCAGACCGGCGTTCGGGCCGAGGTTGACCGTGGTGACCTCGTAGTCGCCGCCCCCGCTCGGGTAGGCGTGCACGTTCTGCCGGTACGAGGCGACGACGGTGAGCATCACCACCACGACGGCGACGGCGACCCAGGGACTGAAGTGGTAGAAGGAGACTCCGGCCAGCGAGAGGATGACGAGGATCTCCTGCGGGGCGTAGGCCACCGAGGAGAGCGCGTCACTCGCGAAAACAGGCAGTGCGATGCGCTTGGGAAGCAGCTGCTCGTGTAGCTGTGTGCTGCGTAGCGCACGCCCGATGAAAAGGCGTTTGACAAGGTCCGTCACCTTCGACACGTCTGCTGATGCTAGTCGTTATTACCCGGCTCCACTCACGCGGCGCTCCTGGGGGGCGCCATACTGGCTGAATACATCGGGAACAAGATCCGCCTCACAGCGACCGGCGGGGGAGCATGCATATCGTGATCATGGGGTGTGGCCGGGTTGGTTCGACTCTGGCGCACATCCTCGAGGACAGCGGCCACTCGGTCGCGATCATCGACCGTGACCCGCAGGCGTTTCGCCGCCTGCGGGCCGGGTTCCGGGGTCGCAGGGTCACCGGGATCGGCTTCGACCGGGATGTCCTGGAAGAGGCGGGCATCGAGGCCGCGGGCGCCTACGTGGCGGTGAGCAGTGGCGACAACTCGAACATCATCTCCGCCAGGGTCGCCCGCGAGACGTTCGGCGTGGACAACGTCGTGGCCAGGATCTACGACTCCCGGCGCGCCGAGGTCTACCAGCGGCTGGGCATCCCCACGGTGGCCACGGTCCGCTGGACCGCCGACCAGATCCTGCGCCGCGTCCTGCCCGAGGGTGCCGAGCCGCTCTGGCGCGACCCCAGCGGGCGCGTGGTGCTGATCGAGGTGGCCTACCACCCCGGCTGGATCGGCGCCCCGGCGCGGAGGCTGGAGGAGGCCGCGGGAACCCGCCTGGCGTTCATCAACCGGATCGGTGAGACCCTGCTGCCCAAGAACGACTCGGTGGTGCAGGAGGGGGACGTGCTGCACGTCATGGCGGTCGAGGCGGACATGGACCGCATCAACAAGGTGCTGTCCGCGGCACCGGAGGAGGGGCACTGATGCGCGTCACCATCGCCGGCGCGGGGGCGGTCGGCCGGTCGATCGCCGCCGAACTCCTGGAGAACGGCCACGAGGTCCTGCTCATCGACATCGACCCCAAGGCCATCAAGATCGACACGGTGCCGCGGGCGGAGTGGCTGCTCGCCGACGCCTGCGAGATCTCCTCGCTGGACGAGGCCGGCCTGGCCGACTGCCACGTGGTCGTCGCGGCCAGCGGTGACGACAAGGTCAACCTCGTGGTGTCGCTGCTCGCCAAGACGGAGTACGGCGTGCCCCGCGTGGTCGCCAGGATCAACCACCCCAAGAACGAGTGGCTGTTCAACGAGTCGTGGGGCGTCGACGTGGCCGTCTCGACCCCGCGCCTGCTGAGCGCGCTGGTCGAGGAGGCGGTCAGCGTCGGCGACCTGGTGCGCCTGATGACCTTCCGCCAGGGCCAGGCCAACCTGGTCGAGCTCACCCTGCCCGAGGACGCACCGGTCGTCGGCCACCGCGCGGGCTCGGTGCCGTGGCCGAACGACACCGCCCTGGTCGCGATCCTGCGCGAGGGCCGGGTGCTGGTACCCACCGCCGACGACCCGCTGGAGGCCGGCGACGAGCTGATGTTCGTGGCCAGCCAGGAGGTCGAGGAGGAGCTGGCCGAACTCCTCTCCCCGCACCGCGCGCCGCGCTGAGCGGAGAGGCTTCGGAGCGGCACGACGGTCCGAAGCCCTCTCAGAGGTGCCCGCCGGGGGACGGCGGAGCGGGCCTGTCGCTCAGGAGGCCGCGGGCCGCACCGGGGTCCGGCCACGGGCCAGAAGCCACACCATGGCGGCGAGCGCCGCGACCTGGAGCGGCCAGCCCATCGCGATCTTGAGGATGCCCAGCTCGGCGACCGCGTCGTCCCTGCCGATCAGGTAGACGGGGAGCTGCACCGCCACCCGGACCACGCACGGGATCATCAGCAGCCAGGTGAGCCTGGTGCACAGCCTCACCACGGCCGGATCCGCGCGCCACGCGGTCGGGTCACCGGTGACGGACCCGATGAGGAACCCCACCACCGGCCATCGGGTGACGATGGACAGCAGCATCACCACCGAGTAGCCGGCGTTGTAGAGGATGCCGGGCAGGAAGACGTCCTCCGCCTGGCCGGTGCGGGAGGCGAAGAACGCGCCGATGCCGATGCCGATCAGGCTGTTGATCACGAACTGCGGCGTCGAGCGCTGCACCAGCCGCACGACGAGCAGCAGCACCGCGGCCGAGATGCTGACGATCAGGGAGCGCTTCAGATCGGAGGTGGCGATCCACATGCCGGTGAAGGCGATGGTGGGCACGGCGGCCTCGATGACGCCCCGCACCCCGCCGAACGCCTTGGCAAGCTGACTGCGGATCGCGGCCTCGACCGTGTCGTGCGCGGCGGTCTCGCCGGTGGAGGTCATCTTCTCGCTCACCGTTCCGTGGTCATCGATCGCTCACGCACCGCCTGCCGGGCGCAGCTCGTATCTGGGGTTGAACATGACTTTGCGCCCATCCTGAATGCTGACCAGCCCTTCGGCCAGCACCAGGCGGCCAGGTTCGATGCCCGCGATCTTCCTGCGGCCCAGCCAGATCAGATCGATCACATCGGAACCGTCGTAGAGCTCCGCCTCCAGCGCGGGAGCGCCCCCGCGAGGGCGCAACGTCACCGTCCGCAGGGTACCGCTCACGCAGAAGCGCCGGCGCCCGCCACACGAGACGATGGGCGTGGCGCCTTGGCGGTCGAGGTCCTGCTGAAGCTCGTCGGCCTCCAGCTCGGCCTGACCGGCGGTCAGCCGGCGAAAGAAGCCTCGCAGACCGCTCTGTTTATGCGGTTCCTGAGAACCCACGGACCTCTCCTTCACGTACGAGTCGAATCAGCGTACGCGATCCGGCCTCTCAGCGGATCTCCGCGATCTCCGGTCCCCGGTCGAACGGGTCCAGGTCGGGCCTCTTGCCCCCGGCGGCCTGCTGCTCCACGGCCTGCCTGGCCTCGGGGGGCAGCCGGAGCTCGATCGCCTCCTTGGGGGCCATCGGCTCGTCACCGCGTACCACGACTATGTCCCGGACGACATCCTCCAGCGTCGCGGCGACCTCGGTGTCCTGTGCGGCGCGCCCGCTGATCACCGCGCGCAGGAACCAGCGCGGCCCGTCCACCCCGATGTAGCGGACCGGCTGCTCGACGCCCTCGGCGGGGATCCTGGCGGCCAGCTCGACGCCGAACGCCCCCTCCCGCTCCTCCGCGGTGCCTCCGGCGCTCTTCACCCCCTCGGCCAGCTCGGCCCTGACCTCGTCCCAGATCCCGCTCCGCTTGGGCGCCGCGAAGGCGTGCACCTGCAGAGCGCTCTCGTTGAACAGGACCACCGCACCGACGATCTGGTCGCCGGCCAGGTTGAGCTGGACCTCGAAACCGGGACCGACCGGCAGGCGCATGCCTCCGAGGTCGACCCGCTCACGCTCGGGGTAGGGCTCGTCGGCGTCCCACGGGCCCGACTCCCGCGCCGGGACCTGCGGGATCTCGTCCACCGCGGCCTTGGCGGCCGGGGACTCCTCACGACGGCGACGTCGGAACATTTTCCTCACGCTCCTTGAAGTTTCACTGGTAACTCATCCCCCGCCGGATACGGCGGCGGGTGGCCTCCGGGACCGAAGGTGCGCCCAGGTTCCGGATCATCGTCCGCCCCCTCCCTCACCTCGCCGGAGTCACTCCCTACTCAGCGGCCCGTGGACCCGAACCCGTCCGCGCCTCGCGCCGATCCGGGCAACCGGTCCGCCTCGTAGAACATCGCCCTCTCCACCTTCTGGATCACCAGCTGCGCGATCCGGTCCCCCCTGCGCAACCGCACGGTCTCCTTGGTGTCGGTGTTGAGCAGCGTCACTCTGATCTCGCCCCGGTACCCCGCGTCCACGGTGCCGGGCGCGTTGACGAGCGTCACACCGTACCTGGCGGCCAGGCCCGAGCGCGGGTGGACGAACGCGGCGTACCCATCGGGCAGCGCGATCGCCAGCCCGGTGCCGACCGCGGCCCGCTCTCCGGGGAGGAGTTCGACGTCCTCGGCGGCGTGCAGGTCGGCGCCTGCGTCACCCGGGTGGGCGTACGACGGCGGCGGCAGGTCGGCGTCGAGCCGGTGGATCAGCACCTCGACGGTGTGGGTCACGGGTTCACCTCGTACTCGTGGTGCTCGTCGATGATCGCCTGGGCGTCGCCGTGTTCGGCGAAGTGCTCCATGCCCACCTCGATGAAGAGCGCTGCGGCCCGCACGGCGACCGGGCCGTCCGGGGAACCGATCCGGCCCTCAGCCTCAAGGTACGCCTTCCTGCCCGACATGCCGTTGCACCAGGCGCGCATATGCAGGACGGTACCGACCGGAACCGGGGCGAGATAGTCGGTCTCCAGCCTCGCGGTGACGTAGGGGCGCTGGAAGAGCCAGACCAGCATGCCGATGACCTCGTCCATCGCCGTGGCGAGCACGCCGCCGTGCGCCAGGCCCGGCGCACCCTGATGCGCCGTTCCCACGGTGAACGTGGCGACCACCGTGACCCCGTCAGGGGTGACGGCGGTCAGCCGCAGGCCCGTCGGGTGGTCCTCACCGCAGCCGAAACAGCCGCTGTAGTGGGAACCGAGGGTGGCGCCGGGGGCGGGCCCGCCGGGGAGCGGCCGTGGCAGGACGGCGTCTGGCGGAGGGGTGGTCAAGGCGGAACGAGTCACGGAGCAGAACGTTACCCCCTGGGCTGCGGTGATTCCTCATCCACCGGCTTTCCCGCTTCCGCCGCCGGTTCCGCCCCGCCCGGGTCGGGATGCGGCGAGGCCGGTGGCAGGGCGAGCGGTTCGTCACTGCTGAGCTCGGGCAGCGCCCGGTAGATCACGGCGGCCACCGGCACCGCCACCGCGGCCCCGGCGATACCCGCCAGGATGCCGCCCACGGCCAGCACCAGGATGATCGCCAGCGGGTGGAAGTGGAGCACCCTGCCGACGATCAGCGGCTGGAGCACGTGGTTCTCCAGCTGCTGCTCCACGATCAGGATGCCGATGAAGATCAGAGCGTAGATCGGCCCCTTGGCGCCAAGGGTGACCAGGGTGGCCACGGCACCGGCGAAGAAGATGCCGACGATGGGGATGAAGCTGGCCAGGAAGATCAGCACCGCGAGCGCCGCCCAGAGCGGCACCCCCATCCCGGCGAGCACGATGCCCATGACCACGCCGTGCACGGCGGCCACCGCGACCGTGCCCTGCACGTAGTGCGAGAGCGTCACCCAGGCGGTCCGCCCGGCCCTGTCGACGCGCGGCGCGACCCCGCCGAACCCCTTCAGGAACCACGACCAGATCCGGTCGCCGTCCTTGAGCATGAAGAAGGTCACGAACAGCAGCAGCACGATGGAGGCCAGCACCTCCAGCGCCACCGTGGCGCCGGTGAGGACCGTCTGGGTGATCTCGTTGCGCTGGTTGGTCATCTGCTTGCCGATCTCGTCGACCCAGCTGCTGATCTGGGTCGGCTGCAGATGCAAGGGCCCGGTGTAGAGCCAGTTCTCCACGTCCTTGGCCGTCCGGCGCACCTGGTCGACGAGGCCGGGGAACTCCTCGTTGGCACGCACCCCGATGATCCAGCCGGTGCCGCCGAGCACCGCGAGCGCGACGATCATGGTGACCCAGGTGGCGTAGATGGGCCGCATGCCCATCGCGCGAAGCCGCCTGGTGACCGGGAACAGCAGCGCGGTCAGCAGGAGCGCGATGGCCACCGGCAGTATCACGATGTGCAACGTCGCGATGAACTGGGCGAAGTAGAAGACGGCCCAGCCGATGATGATCAGGCAGAGGCTCCACATCGCGAGGCGCAGCACCGTGCGAGGCACCAGGTTGGTCAGGCGTTCCCGATCGGAGATCACACTTTCCAGACTGTCACGCCGGGAAGGGAAATGCGCGAGGGTTGTCGCAGGGACATGGAAAGCGATGCCCGGCCGTACGACCCCGCCGGGGACGCGCCCACCGGCGGCGACGGAGGCGGAGACCCGCCCGCTCCGGGGCTCGGCGTCGGCCGACCGGGCCGGACGCCCGCTCGGTCGGGTCCGGGCGCCGACCCGCCGGGGCCGACGCCCGGCCGACCGGGATCAGCACCCGCCCGGTCAGGGGCAGGTGCTCACCCGGCTGAGGTCAGCGCTCATCCGGCGGGCGGGAGATCACCCTGTCTTCGAGGTAGCAGCTGCAGTTGCCACATCCTGGCGGCATGCCCGTCCTCCTCTCACCTGTCCTGCTGCCTTGACCGTACGACAGGATTCCCCGACGGCGAGGACAGATTCGCGTGCGCCCGGGATCAGGTGAGGACGACCTCCACCACCAGGTCCCCCTCGCCCTCCTGGAGCACGAACTCGTCGATGACGCCCGCGCCGCACAGGTCGTCCTGCGCCTGGCGCACGAGGTCGGTCCCGGCACCGGTGACGATCAGCCGGGAGACCTCCGCGCGCATGGAGAGGCGGGCGTCGGACTTGGCCTTGCGGACCCGGCCGAGGACGGCGGCCACCACGGGCAGCAGCTCGAGATCGCCTCCCCGCTCACTCGCCTGGGGCCAGGCGGCCCGGTGCACCGAGCCCTCACGCCACCAGGACCAGACCTCCTCGGTGACGAAGGGCAGGAACGGGGCGAACAACCGGAGCATGACGTCGAGCGCCTCCCGCAGCGCCGCGTGCGCCGAGCGCGCCGCAGTGTTCCCACCGTTCCCACCGTTCCCGTCATTTCCGTGCGCGGTGTTCGCGTCGTCGTAGGCCCTGGCCTTGACCAGCTCCAGGTAGTCATCGCAGAACTCCCAGAAGAACCGCTCGGTCCGCTCCAGCGCGCGGGTGTAGTCGTAGCCCTCGAAGGCCTCGGTGGCCTCGTGGACCACCTCCGACAGCCGGGCCAGCATCGACAGGTCGATCGGCTCGGTGACCTCCCCGCCCCCCTCGCCCAGGCTCAGGACGAATCTGGAGGCGTTCAGGATCTTGATGGCCAACCGGCGGCCGACCTTGATCTGACCGGTGTCGAACGCCGTGTCGGTGCCAGGACGGCCGCCGGCCGCCCAGTAGCGGACCGCGTCGGAGCCGTACTGCTCCAGCAGGCCGAGCGGGGTGACCACGTTGCCCTGGGACTTGGACATCTTCTTGCGGTCGGGGTCGAGGATCCACCCGGAGATCGCGACGTGGCTCCAGGGCAGGGTGCCCCGCTCCAGATGGGCGCGGACCACGGTGGAGAACAGCCAGGTCCGGATGATCTCGTGGGCCTGCGGGCGCAGGTCCATCGGGAAGACCCGCTCGAACAGGTCCCGGTCCCGCTCCCAGCCCCCCGCGATCTGCGGCGTCAGCGAGGAGGTGGCCCAGGTGTCCATGACGTCGGGGTCCCCGATGAAACCGCCCGCCTTGCCCCGCTGGTCCTCGGTGTAGCCGGGCGGGACGTCGGCGGAGGGGTCGATCGGCAACGCGGACTCGGGCGGCGCGATCGGCGCGGAGCGGTCGGGCTCGCCCTCGCCGTCCAGCGGGTACCACACCGGGATGGGCACTCCGAAGAACCGCTGCCGGGAGATCAGCCAGTCGCCCGCCAGGCCCTGCACCCAGCTGTCGTAGCGGACCCGCATGTGCGGCGGGTGCCAGGACAGCTCCGCACCGCGCGTCAGGAGCGCGTCGCGCAGGGCGAGGTCACGTCCGCCGTTGCGGATGTACCACTGGCGGGTGGTGACGATCTCCAGGGGCCGGTCGCCCTTCTCGTAGAACTTCACCGCGCGCCGCACGGCGCGGGGCTCGCCCTCCATGTCGCCCGACGCGCGCAGCAACTCCACGATCCGCTCGCGGGCACCGTGCACGGTCCTGCCCGCCAGCTCCGCGTACGGCTCCCCCGGCACGCCCTCGGGCGCGTCCGGCAGCAGCCTGCCGTCCCAGCCGATGACGGCGCGGGTGGGCAGGTCGAGCTCGCGCCACCAGACGACGTCGGTCACGTCGCCGAAGGTGCAGATCATCGCGATGCCCGAGCCCTTGTCGGACTCGGCCAGGTGGTGGGCGAGAACCGGCACCTCGACACCGAACAGCGGTGTCCTGACCGTGGTGCCGAACAGCGGCCGGTAGCGTTCGTCGTCCGGGTGGGCGACGAGCGCGACGCAGGCGGGCAGCAGCTCGGGGCGGGTCGTCTCGATCCAGACCCGGTCACCGAACCCCCTGGCCCGCTGCTCCTCGGACAGGCTGAAGCCCAGCCGGTGGAAGGCTCCGGGCCACTCCCGGTCCTCCAGCTCGGCCTGGGCGACGGCGGTGCGGAAGGTGACGTCCCACAGCGTGGGCGCCTGGGCCACGTACGCCTCCCCCCTGGCCAGGTTGCGCAGGAAGGCGCGCTGGGACGCGGTCCGCGCGGCGTCGCCGATGGTGGCGTACGTCAGCGACCAGTCGACCGACAGGCCCAGACGGCGCCAGAGCTCCTCGAACACCTTCTCGTCCTCGCCGGTGAGCCGCTCGCACAGCTCGATGAAGTTTCCACGCGAGATCGGGATCTGCCGTTTGGGGTCGGGTTTGGCGGGGGGCTCGAACGAGGGGTCGTAGGCGATGGAGGGGTCGCAGCGCACGCCGAAGTGGTTCTGCACCCGGCGCTCGGTGGGCAGGCCGTTGTCGTCCCAGCCCATGGGGTAGAAGACCTCGCGGCCGCGCATGCGCTGGAAGCGGGCGACGGTGTCGGTGTGGGTATAGGAGAAGACGTGGCCGACGTGGAGGGAACCGGAGACGGTCGGCGGCGGGGTGTCGATCGAGTAGATCTCCCCACGCGTGCGCGACCTGTCGAAACGGTAGGTCCCCTCGGTCTCCCAGCGGCCCGACCATACGGCTTCCAGGCCATCGAGAGTCGGCTTCTCGGGCATGGGCGCAGGGCGCGGTCGCTGTTGTGTCATGCCTCCCTATGGTATGGCTTCACGCGATGCGACGCTCGGGGAGACTAGTGTTCTTGATGCGGACAGAAAACGGGAGGACCACATGGCCGACAAGAGCGAGAAGCAGGACATGGCGTGGCGAGCCATCGGTGGCCTGCTCGGCCTCATCACCGCCTGGAGCGCCAAGAAGGTCATCGGGTTCGCCTGGGAGAAGAGCACCGGCAAGAAGCCGCCCGCCGACAGTGAGTCACCGGACATCAGCCTCGGCGAGGCGATCGGCTACGCCGTGGTGATGGGGGTCGGCATGCAGGTGGCGCAGATCGTGGTCGCCCGCAGCGCCAGGAGGCGCTACGACGCGTGGAAGTCCCTGAAGGGGGCGGCCAAGGACGTCACCGGCTGACGGCCGTCGAACGCCCCGGCCCCGCCGGGGCCGGGGGGACCCGGGTCAGGACGACTCGAGTGAGGTGAGAAACTCCTTCGCCCAGCGGTCCACGTCATAGGTGGACACCCTCCGGCGTAGCGAGCGCATCCGGCGCGACAGGTCGTGCGGGGTCGCCCGCATCGCGGTCAGCATGATCCGCTTGAGGCCGTCGACGTCGTAGGGATTGACCATGAACGCCTGACGCAGTTCGTCGGCCGCCCCGGCGAACTCGCTGAGCACCAGCGCGCCGCCCAGGTCGTTGCGGCAGGCGACGTACTCCTTGGCGACCAGGTTCATCCCGTCCCGCAACGGCGTGACCATCATCACGTCCGCCGCGAGATAGAGCGCGGCGAGCTCGTCACGGCCGTACGACTGGTGCATGTACTGCACGGGCTGCTGCCCGAGCTCTCCCTGCTCGCCGTTGATCCGGCCGACCTGGAGCTCGATCGAGTCGCGCAGCCGCATGTACTCCTCGACCCGCTCCCGGCTCGGCGTGGCGATCTGCACGAACACCGCCTCGCCCGGTTTGATCGTTTTCTCCGCGAGCAGTTCCCCGAACGCCTTCAGACGCTGGCCGATGCCCTTGGTGTAGTCGAGCCTGTCGACGCCGAGCAGTATGCACTCGGGATCGCCCAGCTCCCTGCGGATCTCCCTGGCCCTGGAGATGATGTGCGGCTCGCGGACCAGCGAGTCGAGCTCGCCGAAGTCGACGGAGATGGGGAACGCCCCGGCGCGCACCACCCGGCCGTCCACGTAGATCTCGTGCTTGTGGTGCTGGAGGCCGAGCAGGTGGCGGCAGAGCCGGATGAAGTTGGAGGCACCGCCGGGACGCTGGAAACCGACCATGTCCGCGCCGAGCAGTCCCTCCAGGATCTCGCGCCGCCACGGGAGCTGGACGAACAGCTCTATCGGCGGGAAGGGGATGTGCAGGAAGAAACCAATGCGCAGGTCGGGGCGGAGCTTGCGCAGCATGGCCGGGACCAGCTGGAGCTGGTAGTCCTGGACCCACACGACCGCGTTCTCCGCGGCCTCCTCGGCGGCGGCCTGGGCGAAGCGCTCGTTGACCGCACGATAGGCGTCCCAGGTGACACGCGAGTAGACGGGGGTGGCGACCACGTCATGGTAGAGGGGCCAGAGTGTGGCGTTGGAGAAACCCTCGTAGTAGAGCTCGACCTCGTGCTCGGACAGCGGGACGGGGACGAGCTGCATGCCGTCGTGCTCAAAGGGTTCGAGCCGTTCGCCGGGGGCCCCGTGCCAGCCGATCCAGGCCCCTTCCCTGCGCTGCAGGACCGGGGCGATCGCGGTCACGAGGCCGCCGGGGCTGCGCCGCCACATGTCCTCCCCCACCCGGTCGACGGGGAGACGATTGGCGACGATCACAAACGTACTGCGGCCCGGCACAGATTCCTCCAGGTAGTCGGGGGCTTACTGAATTAACTACCCGTTTGAGGAGTTTCTATGGCTTTCCAGGCGGAAGGGCATGATGAACCCGCAGATCACTCCGTACCAGCTCGCCGAGTTTCTTCGTGGCGGCACGGTTGAGGGCCCCTCCCGCCACGGCGCCGGTGAGAAAGGGACCCAGGGTGGTGAGGTGGCGTCCGAGAGTGCGCATCAGCCTGTTGCGCAGGGCGGTCTTGGTGGCCGTGCCGAGCGCGACGGTCATCGTTCCGGGAGACATGGGGTCGACACCGCGCTGTCTGGACCAGGCCGCCGCGAAGGCCATGGCCCGCTGGGAGCCGTTGCCGGGCACCTGCATCCCGTACACCTCGTGGAGCTCCGCGATGAGCTTGACCTCGATCGCGGCGACGACGAGGGTCTCGGCCACGAGCTGGGCGGGGGCGGAGAGCAGAAGGGGAGGAGTGGCGAACTCGGCCGCGGCGACGGCCCCGCCGATGGCTCCGACCGTCATGGTGGCCTTGGCCGCGGTGCGCACCAGGTCGTCCGCCAGCGCCTCGGCGGTGAGGCCGTGGTGGTGCTCGGAGAGGGTGTGCAGGTCCCGGATGGGAATGCGGGGCGCCACGGCCATGAACGCGTCGGTCAGCCAGCGGCCCCGGCCCGCCCCCGGCTCCCTGGCCTTCCCGGCTCTCCGGGTCAGTGCTTTCGTGAGGCGGCCGAGCAGCTTTCGCCGCTCGGCCCCATCCATGTCACCCGGCTCCGCGAGCCGGCCGACGATCTCGGCTACTTCCCGATCAGACGCGTCGGACGACTCCCCGGCAGTGGAGTCGTCCGGCGCCGCATCGGTCTGCCTGTTCTCTGACGTCATGTCTCGGAACCTCCTCAAGGCTGTCCTGGGCCCCTATCCCATGGCTGGAAGGGCACACCCCGAACAGGCCATCGGAATTATCGTCAAGCCGCGCATTCCCGGCATATCTGCTGACCGTTCTTCTCAACGGCGAGCTGACTGCGGTGGTGCACCAAGAAGCAACGCGCGCAGGTGAACTCGTCGGCCTGACGAGGAATCACCCGGAGCGAGAGCTCCTCGTTCGACAGGTCCGCGCCCGGCAGTTCGAGCGACTCGGCGAGATCCGTCTCGTCGATGTCGATGCTGCCCGAGGACTTGTCGGTACGGCGGGCCTGCAGTTCCTGAAGACTGTCCTCACTGAGGTCGTCGTCGGTCTTGCGTGGGCTGTCGTAATCGGTAGCCATCGGTCTGCTCCATCCCCCTCATCTATCTGTGTGCGCTCACTCGCGCGTGTGTAACGTTCGAGAGGCACGACTTGTGCCCGATCTGCCGACGAGATTCCTGCTTCGGTACCCTGCCGGAATGGTCACTGAACCTCCCTACACGTGAGGGACGTACTGCCAATGGCCACGGTTAGCCAAATATGGCGTAAACCACAGCATCGGCGGCATGCACCACCGTGTTCGACGGCACATCCAACCACATGTACGGCGTGAACGAGACGCCCCCCGCCGGATCAACGCGCCTGAAGTCGCACGGTGACCACCAGACCTCCTCCGTCCCTGGGGATGGCGGTCACGTTGCCCCCGTGAGCCCGCACCACCGCGCGGACGATGGAAAGCCCGAGCCCCGCCCCCTTGTCGGAGTCGACCCGATCGGCGTTGAGCCGCCGGAACGGCTCGAAAAGACTGTTCACCTCGTACGCGGGGATATGCGGCCCCGTGTTGGCCACCTGAACAACCAGCGCGCCCTCCACCATTCCCGTCCTGACCCACAGGCGTCCGGACTCGGGGAGGTTGTGCTTGATGGCGTTCTCCACCAGGTTGGCCACACAGCGTTCCAGGAGCACCGGATCACCGACGGTCCCGGCACTGCGGAGCTCGGTGATCACGGTGACCTCGGCCTCCGCGGCCCGCGTGGCGAGCTGGTCGACGGCCGTCTCGGCCACGTCCTTCATGTCCACCGGCTTGCGCACGCTCAGCTCGCGCTCGCTGCGCGCCAGCAGCAGCAGGCCCTCGATCAGGCGTTCGTTGCGGGCGTTGACCTCCAGGAGGGTGCGGCCCAGCGCCTTGAGATCACCCGACGCCTCCGGGTCGCCCAGCGCGATCTCCAGGACCGTCCGGTTGATCGTCAGCGGGGTGCGGAGCTCGTGCGAGGCGTTGGCCACGAATCTTCGCTGTGTGTCGAAGGCCACATTGAGCCTGGTGAGCATCTCGTCGAAGGTGTCGGCCAGTTCCTTCAGCTCGTCGTCGGGCCCCTTGAGGTCGATCCGCTCGTGGGCGAGCGTGGAGCCCGACAGCTTGCGGGCCGTGGCGGTCATCTGCTGGATCGGCTTGAGCGCCCGGTCGGCGACGATGTAGCCGATGATGACCGCCAGGATGCCGACCCCGAGCAGGGCCAGCAGCGAGCGGGCCAGCAGTTCCCTCTGTACCGCGACGGTCGCGGCGTGCTGCTGCCAGTACCACTGCCGCTGGGCCTCGCGCGCCACCTCGGGAGAGACCAGCCCGTCCAGGTTGAGCGGGTAGTCCGGCCACACCGCGCCCAGCGCCCAGCCCACCATCAGGTAGATCACAAGCATGAGCAGGGCACCCGCGGTGAAGAACAGCGTGGCGTAGGTGATGGTCAGCCGCCATCGGATGCTGACCCGGTCCACGATCGCCCGCAGCCGGCTCAGCGGGGTGTGCTCGACCGGCATCGTGCCCGCCGGCGGCGGACCGTCCCAGCTGGGCGGACCGGTCGGCGGCGAGGGCTGAGCACCCTTGCCTGGGGGGCCGGACCCGAGCTGCTCGCTCTTCCAGGCTCCCCGCTCGGAGTGCGGGCTGATCATCGGGTGGGTCGGCACGGCCCCCCGGTCCTTGTCCGCCGGGACGAACGTCGGACGCTCCTCTCCCCCGCCTGCCGGAACGCTCACAACCGGTACCCGACCCCTGGCACCGTCTCGATCACCTGAGGCTCGCCCAGTTTCTTTCTCAGCGTCATCATGGTGACGCGCACCACGTTGGTGAACGGGTCGATGTTCTCGTCCCACGCCTTGTCCAGCAGGTCCTCCTGGCTGACGACCGCGCCCTCGGCGCGCATCAGCTCCTCCAGGACCGCGAACTCCTTCTTGGTGAGCGCCACCTCCGCGCCGTCCCTGGTCACCAGCCGCTTGCCGGGATCCAGGCGGACCCCCGCCCGCTCCAGCACCGGCGGCAGCGCCGGGGCGGAGCGACGGCCCAGCGCCCGCACCCGCGCGACGAGCTCGACGAACACGAAGGGCTTGGCCAGGTAGTCGTCGGCGCCCAGCCCCAGCCCCTCCACCTTGTCGTCGACGTCGCCCGACGCGGTCAGCATGAGAATCCGCGACGCGGTACGGGAGGCCACCAGCCGGCGGCAGACCTCGTCACCGTGCACCTTGGGCAGGTCACGGTCCAGGACGATGACGTCGTAGTCGATGTAGCCCGTCCGCTCCAGCGCGCCGGCGCCGTCGTAGGCCACGTCCACGGCCATCGCCTCGCGCCGGAGCCCGGTCGCGATCGCGTCGGCGAGCACCCGCTCGTCCTCGACCACAAGCACTCGCACGGCTTATGGCACCTCCCGTCACATTCCATGAGCAGCCGCTGGAACGGCCCCTCATTCTCGCCCCATCCCCTGTAAGCACACGGTAAGGCCCTCCCAGGGGTAGACACTCCGTGTGATGTCGGAAACACACAGGTTTAGCTTCCCGGCCGCCATGGGTACAGCCGGTTCCAGTCTCCATCGCGGTACCTTCCGCCCCCATACGCCCGTGAGAAAGAAGGTGAGATGGGCGAGTTCACCACCACAATCGAACACCGCCTCGACCAGGCATACAGGAATCTGCAGGAGGCCAGGTCCTCCGGCGATGACTACCTCGCCGACACCTTCACCGCCGAGATCGAGGATCTCCAGCGTCTGGCCACAGACAACGGCGTCCCCATTCAGCGCTGATGGGAGGAAGCCCCCCGGCCATCTTGCCGGGGGGCTCCCTCATGCCCGCACCGCGAGGATCCGGAGCGCGGCGCCTCAGGCGTCGCGCTCCGGATCCAGCGGCAACAGCAGGTCGTGCAGCTCCTCGAACAGACCGGGCGCCGCGCACAGGACGAGGCCGGGATTGGCCGGTCTGCCGGCCAGTCCACCGAGCCTGGCCCCCGCCTCCTGGGCGATGAGGCCGCCGGCCCCGTAGTCCCAGGCGTTCGGGCCGCGCTCGTAGTAGCCGTCCACCCGTCCCGCCGCCACCGAGCAGAGGTCCGAGGCCGCCGATCCACCCCTGCGGATGTCACGTACCCGCGGCAGCACGTGACGGAGCACCTCCGCCTGCACCTCGCGCCGCCCGCTCTCGTAGCCGAATCCGGTGGCGATCAGTGCCCGGTCCAGCGGCACACCGGTGTTGCAGCGCAGCCGCTCCCCCGCCAGCCACGCGCCCCCGTCCTTGACGGCGGTGAACACCTCTCCTCGGGGCACGACGTTGACCACCCCCGCGATCACCTCGCCGTCCACCTCGACCGCGATGCTGACCGCCCACTCGGGCAGCCCGTACAGGAAGTTGACGGTCCCGTCGATCGGGTCGACGATCCAGCGGACCCTGCCGTCGCCGGTGGCGCCTCCCTCCTCGCCGAGGATCGCGTCGCCGGGCCTGACCGCCCGGATCCTGTCGCGGATCAGCTCCTCCGAGGCCCGGTCGAGGGCTGTCACCACGTCGGTGGGACTGGATTTGGTGACCAGCACCTCGGGACGGGGCGGGCGCTTGGCCAGGAGCATCTCACCGGCCTCCCTGGCTATCTCCTCCGCCAGCCTGCCGAAGGTCACGGTACTGTCCAATCCCCTCACCACTTCCTCACTCGCTCCTCACTCGCCTCGCCGGACCCGGGAACCGGCCCTGTCCTCCGCCGGCCGAAGGGCACGGCACGGGTTCACGACAGCGACTCAGGGCGTTTCCACTCGCGGCCGAGGACATGCTGGTCCAGGAAGGCCAGCACGGTCTCGTACCAGACAACCGCGTTGCCCGGTTTGAGCACCCAGTGGTTCTCGTCGGGAAAGTACAGGAACTTCGACT
The DNA here is from genome assembly GCF_040675205.1 of Streptosporangium sp. NPDC049644. Taxonomy (NCBI): domain Bacteria; kingdom Bacillati; phylum Actinomycetota; class Actinomycetes; order Streptosporangiales; family Streptosporangiaceae; genus Streptosporangium; species Streptosporangium sp. NPDC049644. Next base: position 22,573 of record NZ_JBFAOJ010000091.1, read on the forward strand.
CTACGTCGGAGCGCTGCAGGTCCCACCAGAGGCGCAGCGCCTCGCCGATGGGGACCCGGTAGTCCTTGTCGCCGTGGATGACCAGCATCGGGGTGGAGATGTTCCCCAGCGACCGGTGCGGAGAGAGCTTCGCGTACAGCCCGGTGCCCGGGGCTCCGAACTCGCGCTGCCAGTACATCGACGCGTCGGTGGTGCCGGCGAACTGGTCGAGGTTCCAGAGCGAGGCGTGGGTGACGATCGCACTGAACCTGTCGGTGTGCCCGGCGACCCAGTTGGCCATGTAGCCGCCGAACGAGCCGCCCATGGCGGCGGTCCTGGTGGCGTCGACCTCGGGCAGCTCCAACGCGGCGTCGGTGATCGCCATCAGGTCGGCGTGGGTGCGCGGGCCCCAGTTGGCCCAGCCGCGCCGGATCATCTCCGGCCCGTACCCGGTGGAGATGCACGGGTCGGGGAGCAGCACGGCGTACCCGTGCTGGGCCATGATCCACGGGTTCCAGCGCCAGGACCAGTCGTTCCAGCTGCCCAGCGGACCGCCGTGGATCCACAGCAGGAGCGGCGCGGGGTTCTTCGCCGAGGCTCCCTCGGGCAGTGTCAGCCAGGCCCTGATCTCCGCGCCGTCGTCGGCGGTCGTGATCACCTCGGTGAGCCTGCCGGGCAGCGCCAGCTCGGGGGCCGGGGAGGGCAGCTTTTCGACGGTGCCGTCCGCGGCCACCCTGACCGGGGCCGCGGGCGCGTCCACCGCGCCGCGCAGTGCGTAGACGGTGCCGTCGGGCGCGACGTTGAGCGAGGCGTACGCGGCGTCGTCACCGGTGAGCCGCTCCGGCTCGGAGCCGTCGGCCGGGACCCGGAAGATCGGGCGGCGGCCGTGATGGTCGGCGGCCACGAACAGCGAGCGGGAGTCGGGCGCCCAGACGATGTCGGACGGCCAGAGCGCCCCGCCCGCGGGGTGGCCCTCGCCGGTGACCAGATCGACGATCCACAGGGTGCTCTCGGGGATGTGGTCGATGTCGGCGTGGTTGCTCCGGACGCACGCGACCAGGCGTCCGTCCGGAGAGATCCTGATCGGCCCGTCGAAGTCGTGGCCGTCGGCGGCGGCGAGGACACGCCTGGCCCCGCCGTTGGCCGTCTCGATGGCGACCAGTTCGAAACGGAGCTCGCCGTGCGGCAGCGAGACTCCCCAGGTGGCCACGACCGTGGAGCCGTCCGGCGTCACGTCGTAGGCGCTGTGGCTCGCCAGCGCCTTGCCCGGCTGGGGGGTGAGGTCCCTGACCTCGGTCAGCCGCTCCTCCTCGCCCAGCGTGCCCGCGAACAGCCGGGACTCGCCGGGGCCGAGATCGTGATCCCAGTAACGCACCGGATAGCTCTCGTGCAGGATCGCGCTGATCCCCGCCTCCTTGCGCGTCTTGCGCCGCTCGGCCTCCCCCGCCTCGTCGCCCGGGAGCACGTCGGAGCAGAAGACCACGGTCTGCCCGCCGGTCGCGAACCCGGCGACACCCCCCGGTCTGGACGCGATCTGCCGGGCCTCTCCGCCCGCCGCGGGCAGCAGCCAGAGCGCCGGAACCTCCTCGTCGGCGTCCTTGACCGTCGGGTCGGGCCGGCGCGAGCCGAAGAGCAGATCACCACGCTGGGTGAACTCGGCCCCGGCCTCGCCCCTGACCGATCTGGTCAGCCGGTGCGGCCCTCGGCCGTCGAGCGGGATCTCCCAGAGGGAGGTTCCGTAGGATCTGCCATCGGGATTGAGCGCCTGCACCACGCTGACCAGGCGCGTTCCATCGGGGGATAGCCGCAGGGATGCCACCCGCGGCACGCTGACATAATCGCGGATGTCGTTAAATGGGGTCACAGTTTCGAACCTACCCCGGCTGCCGTCTTCGGACATGCCCCCAAACACTCATCCACAAATGTTGTTGATGACGGACTACTCATGGTGACCATGCGGGAGAACACCCCGGCATGCGGTTTGATGAAGGCCATGGGGAATTACGACGCACTGCTCGTCGTCTCGTTCGGGGGTCCCGAGAAGCCTGACGACGTGATGCCGTTCCTGGAGAACGTGGTGCGGGGCCGTGGGATCCCGCGCGAACGGCTGCTCGAGGTCGAGGCGCACTACCAGCGCTTCGGTGGGGTCAGCCCGATCAACCAGCAGTGCCGCGACCTGATCGCGGCCCTGGCACCGACCATCGATCTCCCGATCTACTGGGGCAACCGCAACTGGCACCCCTACCTGGAGGACACGCTCCGCGAGATGGCGCGCGACGGCGTGCGCAGGGCGGCGGCCTTCGTCACCTCGGCCTACAGCTCGTACTCGAGCTGCCGGCAGTACATCGACGACATCGCGCTGGCCAGGGCCGCGGTCGAGGGCGCCCCCGAGGTGGTCAAGCTCCGGCACTACTTCGACCACCCGGGCTTCGTCGCGGCGATGGCCGACCACACCCGCGAGGCGCTGGACCGGCTGCCCGACGGGCTCGGCGACTCCGCCCGGCTGGTCTTCACGGCGCACAGTATTCCGGTCTCGATGGCCGAGACGTCCGGCGAGAGCGGCGGGGCGTACGAGGCTCAGCTGCGCCGCGCGGCCACGCTGGTCACCGCGGAGCTGGGTGGCGACAGGGTGTGGGATCTGGTCTGGCAGAGCCGGAGCGGCGCCCCCCACATTCCGTGGCTGGAGCCCGACGTCTGCGACCATCTGCCGGAGGTCGACGCCCCGGCGGTGGTGCTGGTGCCGATCGGTTTCGTCTCCGACCACATGGAGGTCGTCTACGACCTCGACGTGGAGGCCGCGGCGACGGCGAGGAAGATCGGCCTGCCGCTGGTCAGGGCCGCCACGGCCGGCACCCACCCCCGGTTCGTCTCGATGGTCTCGGAGCTGCTCGCCGAACCCGAGCCCGTCGCGTGCTCGGCGACCTGCTGCCCGGCGCCGCCGCGCCGCCGCGGCTAGGGAGCCGGCGCCTCAGGGATAGGCGGCGGCGTAGCCGCGGGAGATGGCCAGAACTTTGGAGACGTACGACCAGGAGTGGTTGTAGAACCAGATGGCCTTCTCCAGCTTCTTGCCGCCCTGGGCCGCTCCGTTGGCGCACAGGTAGTTGGCCGCCGACGGGACCGCGTCGTAGGGGCTCCAGATGTCGGCGACGCCGTCGCCGTCGCCGTCCACACCGTAGGCCTTCCAGGTGGCGGGCATGAACTGCATCGGTCCCTGCGCACCCGCGGAGGAGGGGCCGTTGTTGCGCCCGTGGGAGCTCTCCACCTGGCCGATCGCGGCCAGCACCGTCCAGGAGAGCCCCGGGCAGACCTCGGCCGAGGCGCGATAGAGCTCCAGGTAGCTGCCGGGTCTGCCGACCGTCACCCGGGCCGCCTTCGCGGTCTTGTCGGTACCGGTCTTCGCCGGGGCCGCCTTGTCCGTGCCGGCTTTGTCCGTGCCGGCCTTCGCCGTGCCGGACCCACCGACGGCGACCACCTGGGAGCCTGAGCCGAGCAGCCTGCCCACCCGGGCCCTGAGCACGGCGGTGGCCTTCTCGGGCCCGTGCACGAGCAGCGCAACCTTCGGCGGCAGGCCCAGCCTGCGGCCGGTCTCCTCCCCCACGATGCCGTCCACGCCCGGCAGGCCCAAGGCGGCCGAGGCCGCGGCCCGCAACCGGGGACCACCGTCCACCTGGTACTCCGCACCGAGGACCAGCCCCAGGCGGCGCGCCGCCGAGCTGTCCGCGACGAACTCGCCCCTGGCCAGGGCGCTCCACACCTCCTGCTGGTCGGCGACGGCCCTGGGAACCCACGCCCGGAAACGGGCGGGGTCGACCGCGAGGAGGTTGAGTCCGACCCCGGACACCTTGACCGCCCCCCCGTCGAAGGAGTCGATCTTCTGAACGTACTTGAGCCGGGAGATGTCCTCCTTGCTCTGCTCGCTCAGCGTCGACGGGGATATGACCAGTAGCCGGGGCGGGGTGGAGGTGAGCCCCGGGCTGTCCGCCCCTTGGGGGCCGGGGGTCGCGGACGGCTGCGCGGCCGGGGTCTCCGGGGCGGGGCTCTGCGGGGTTGCGTTCTCCGGGTTCGCCGGGTCCGCCGTGGCCGGCGGGGTCGCCGACCTGCCGACCACCGGCGCGATCGCCGCCAGGTCCCGGATGCGGGGCTCCGTGACGGCGTTCCCGTCCGGGGCCGCGGGACGGCCACCGGTGATCACTGCGAGCGCGACGCCACCGAGAGCGACAAGTACGGCTAGGGCAACCATCACTGGGACGAATGCCCTCAACCCAGGAAGACGTGACACCGCGCTCACGTTAGCCTCAACGGCCCCCGTCGGGAGCCGTTGCCTGGAAAATCACTTGCCGAGAAGCGACTCCGTGCGGAATCGTCGGCATGTTCCACCCGCATAGAGCATCAGGGAGTGTCAGTGGTCGGGCCGTACCGGGGGCTCTTCAGCACGCCCGGCGTCAAGGGCTTCGTCATCGCGGGATTCTTCGGGCGGATGCCCATGTCGATGCTCGGCATCGGCATCGTGCTGCTCATCGAGGCGCTCACCGACTCCTACGCGACGGCGGGAGCGGTCGCGGCCACCGTCAGCGTCTCCTTGGCCGTCGCGGCTCCCCTGTCGGGGCGCCTGGTGGACAGGTTCGGCCAGGCCAGGATAGTCATCCCGCTCACGCTGGCGCACGGCGCCACGCTGACCGGCATGATGCTCTGCGCCAGGTTCGGCGCCCCCCGGTGGACGCTCTTCGCCACCGGTGTCGCGGTCGGCGCGACCGCGCTCTCGCTCGGCTCGCTCGTGCGCGCCCGCTGGTCGCACCTGCTGGGCGGGACGGCGAGGCTGCACACGGCGTTCTCCTTCGAGTCGGTCGCGGACGAGGTCATCTTCGTCGCGGGTCCGGCGCTGGTCACCGCCCTGGCCACCATGATCAACCCGTACGCGGGCCTGATCGTGGCTCTGACCTGCACGACCATAGGCACCATCGCCTTCGGGCTGCAGCGTGGCACGGAGCCGCCCATCCGCCCCAGGGAAGAGCGCTCGGGCACCCCGATCACCATCCCCGGCGTCGCCCTGATGTCATGCGCCTTCCTGGCGATGGGGGCGGTGTTCGGCTCGGTCGACCTGGTCACGGTGGCGTTCGCCGAGGAACAGGGCGCCAAACCCGCCGCCGGCCTGCTGCTCGCCTCGTTCGCCGGCGGGAGCCTGGTCTCCGGGCTCTGGTACGGCGCGCGGCAGTGGACCGTCTCGCTGCGCGGCAGGTTCATCGGCTCGCTGGCGGTGTTCGCCCTGGGCCTGACCCCGATCATGCTCATCGACGACCTCAGGATCATGGCGGGCGCGCTCTTCCTGGCCGGGCTGGCCATCTCCCCGACCGTCATCACCGGCTACAGCCTGACCGAGCAGTTGGTCCCCGTCCACCTGCTCACCGAGGGAATGGCCTGGATCTCGACCTCGGTCGGGTTCGGCGTGGCGATCGGCGCGTGGGCGGGCGGCAGGCTCACCGACGCGTTCGGCGCTTCCAACGCCTACGGATTCTCCTTCGCCTGCGCCCTGCTGGCCGTGACGGTCGGCGTCGGCGGCTCCGCCTGGCTGCGAACCCCTGTCGCCCGGCAGCAATCATGAGTATTGTTCATATTTGCTGGCGGAGCGAGTGACGAACCGGCGGTAACCCGCGTCCCAGGGGCGTCGACGCCCGCGACAGGGCCGGGTGACGCCCGCAGGCAGGAGCGAACATGGGCGAGACCTTCCGCAACTGGGCGGGGAACCAATCCGCCACCCCCACGGAGGTCCGTACGCCGTCCGATGCCGAGGAGGTCTCGCGGGCGGTGCGCGACGCCGTCGCCTCGGGACGCCGGGTGCGGATGATCGGCAGCGGGCACTCGTTCACCTCGGTCGCCCTGACCGACGGCATCCTGCTGCGGCCGGACGCGCTGACCGGGATCCGCGAGGTGGGAGACGGCTGGGTGACGGCCGAGGCGGGGACGACGATCGGCACGCTCAACCGTGAACTGCACCAAAGGGGACTGGCCCTGGCCAACATGGGCGACATCGACGCCCAGACCCTGGCCGGGGCCGTCCAGACCGGCACCCACGGCACCGGCAGGGACCTCGGCGGACTGGCCGACCAGGTGCTGGCACTGGAGATGGTGCTCGCCGACGGCGAGATCGTCACAGTCCGCGGCGACGGCGAGGGGAAGATCCGCGGGGTGGCCGAGCAGGACCTGTTCGACGCGGCCAGGGTGGGCCTGGGCGCCCTCGGCGTGGTGACCGCGGTGACCTTCCGGGTGGAGCCCTCCTTCCTGCTGCGCAGCGTCCGGGAGCCGATGGCGCTGTCCTCGATCCTGGACTCCCTCGACTCCCTCGTCACCGGCAACGAGCACCTCGACTTCTTCTGGATGCCGCACACGGACACCTGCCTGACCAAGCGCAACAACCGCAGCCCCGGCCCGGCCCGGCCGCCGAGCGCGCTGAGGTACTGGCTCGACAACCACTTCATGGAGAACACCCTGTTCGGCGCGGTGTGCGGCATCGGTGGCCGCTACCCGGGCGCCATCCCCCGGCTCAACGCGCTCTCGGCCGCGACGCTGTCCGCCTCGACCCACACCGACGCCTCACATCGGATCTTCACGAGCGTGCGCCGGGTACGCTTCCTGGAGATGGAGTACGCCATCGCGCGCGAGCACCTCGGCCAGGCCCTTCGCGAGGTCCGCGACCTGCTGGGGGTCAGGGACTGGAAGATCAGCTTCCCGATCGAGGTGCGGGTCACCCCCGCCTCGGACGCCTGGCTGTCCACCGCCTACGGCAGGGACTCGGCCTACATCGCCTGCCACGTCTACCGGCCGACCCCGAACCCCGCCTACTTCGAGGGTGTTGAGGAGATCATGACGAGGCTCGGCGGCCGCCCGCACTGGGGCAAACTGCACACTCGCGACGCGACCTACCTGACGAGGGTCTATCCCCGGTTCGCCGACTTCCTGATGGTACGGGACGCCCTCGACCCCGGACGCGCGTTCGCCAACGATTATCTCGACACCGTCCTGGGCTGAGGGCCGCCGAGGCGGTCCCGTTCCCCCGATTCGGCCGCTTCTCACAAGCTTTCGGTAAAGGGTGACGCAAAGGCTCGCTCGAAGAGTGACGCGTCCGCGTGTCCCGTCGTTCCCCCGGCACGTGCGACGGGCAGATTCGCAGACGCCCGCGCCGCTCGACCCCGAGGGAGTCCGCTGGAGATGACCTTCTCCCGCCGTCCATGCCAGCCGCCGCCGCGATCCGCCGTCACGGACCGCGACGACCGGCCCCCGCACAACGCCGCGATCGCGACACACCCTTCCCGGACCGGCGGACCGGCCTCACCGCCATCTTCCGGTTCTTGGCGGAAGTCCGCAGCGGTTCACCGGGTTATCCATGAGAATCCCCTGAGGACCCCGAAGTTGCTGCTCCAGACCGGTGCCCTGTAATTAGATGAATGGAGCAAATGTGACCGGCGTCACATCGCTGCGAGCCCCATCCAGGAAGGCGATGTTCGGACATGCCGGGTACGGTGCTGGCAGGCAACCGGCACACGCGAGAGACTCAAGGGTCCGGGGGAAGATTGAGCACGACGACGAAGGGACTCGCATGCAGGAGCTCCGACTCGTCGCGGTGAGTGAGGACGGGACCTATCTCGTGCTGGCGACAGCCGGCCGGGGCACCCGGTTCACGCTGCCCGTCGACGACCGGCTCCGTGCTGCCGTCCGCGGCAACTTCTCCCGTCTCGGCCAGTACGAGATCGAAGTGGAGAGTCCGTTGCGCCCCAAGGAGATCCAGGCCCGGATCCGTGCCGGCGAGACCGCGGAGGAGATCGCCAATACGGCGGGCATCCCGGTCGAGCGCGTGCGATGGTTCGAGGGCCCCGTGCTCCAGGAACGTGAGTACATGGCACAGCAGGCGCAGCGCTGCGCCGTACGCCTGCCCGGCGACTCCGCTCCCGGTCCCACTCTCGGCGACCTGGTCGCCGAGCGGCTGACCCGCCGCGGCGTCCCCGCCGACGAGATCGAGTGGGACTCCGCCAAGCGGGACGACAACATGTGGCGCATCAAGCTCGGGTTCGTGTGGAACGGTCACACGCGCAACGCCGAGTGGCTCTTCGACCCGCGCCGGCGCCACATCACGCCCCACGACGACGAGGCCCTGCGCCTGTCCAGCGGAGAGGACGTCAAGCCGGTCGAGGACACCACGGTCACGCCGTTCGTGCCGCGGGTGGCCAAGCTCGCTCCGGTGCCGCCGCTGGCTCCCGAACCGCCGAACCAGCAGCCGGTCTCCTTCCCCTCGGTCCTGCGGCACGAGTCCGTGGCACAGCCCCGGCCCGCCTACGCCCAGACCGAACCTCCGGCCGCCTACCAGCAGCCGCCCATGCCTCCGCTTCCCGCCGGATACGAGGCCCCGAGGGTGTCCGTGCCGCCGCTGCGCGCTCCTGACCCGGCCGGATACCAGTCCGACCGGGCATCGGAGCCCGCCGCTCCCGCGGCCGAGGGCCCCGGTCCCGCCGCGCGGGTCAGGCCTCCGGAGCCGGTGCTGCCGGAGCCGGTCACCGCGTACGAGCCGGTCTCACCGGCCGCGCGGGAACCCGCCGCGCAGGAACCCGCCGCGTACGAGCCGCTGTCCGCCCCGGAGCCTGAGCCCGCGGCACCCGCCGCGCCACAGCCCGTTGTCGCCGTCCAGCCCCCGGGGACGGCGGCCGAGCCGGCTCGGGTCGGGCCGCCCTCGGCCGGCGCGCCGGAGCCGGTGCCCGCCACGACGCGGGAATCGGCCACCGGATCCGACCTGCCCGGGCAGGCTCCGGCGCACGCGCCGGCCGCTCCCCCCGAGGCCGTGGTCGCGGAGGCCGCGAAGACTCCGGAGGCCGCGAAGGCCCCGGAGGTCATGGAGATCATGGAGGCTCCCCAGGTCGCCGAGGTATCGGCCCCCCTCCCGCCCGCCGCCGCGACCCCGCCGGAGCCTGTCGCCGTCCCGTCCGAGCCCGCCGGGCAGCGGTCCGCGGCGGACGAGAAGACGGCAGGACAGCCGGTCTCCACGAAAGCGGAGAACACCATCGCGGCGAAGGAGACCCCCGCGCCGGAGTCCGAACCGGCCCAGGAGGGTTCGATAGCTGTACCGGCGGCGCGCGTCAGCGTGGACGAGCGGGCCAAGGCCGAGCCGGGCAGGCAAGAGACACAGGGGGACACGGGGGCCATGCAGGAGACCAAGGTCGACAAGCCCGCGGCGGAGAAGCCCGCGGAGCCGCCGAAGCCGGCACCGGCTCCGGCGCGACCTGCCAAGAAGTCCCGGGGGCGGCGGGCGTCCGTGCCCACCTGGGACGAGATCATGTTCGGCGCCCGCCGCCAGGACTGATCGCACCACGTCAGGCGGGGGTGACCGGGACACCGGCCCCCCGCCTCACCGTCTGTCAGCCGTTCCCCGGCTCCCCGGACGAGGACGACCTGTCCCGCGTGGACGGTTCGCCGGGTGCCGCCGATCCGAGGGGCGAGGACTCCGCGGAAAGCGGGTTCCCGCGACCCAGGTCCTCGGAGACGAGGAACGGGGCCAGCCAGGTCGGGGTGACCTCGGCGGCGAAGGCCGGTCCCTCGGCCTCACCGACGTCGAGGGCGGCGTAGCCACCGGTGCCCGCACCCACGCCCGCAGTCACGGTCAGCAGACCGGCGCGGCGCTGGAACCAGGTCTGGCTCAGAGTCCAGCCGACGACCGCCCGCTTCTCCACCACCGCCTGAGAGCGGCGTAGCGACCCCGAGCGGACCGACAGGCGGCTCCCGTCGTAGGTGTGGCCGAGGGACCGGTAGCGGTCCAGGCCGAGCGGGACGCCCAGCAGCGCGAGGATCAGGGCGGGCACCGCGAGCGCCCACCAGAGCCCGGACCAGAGCAGGGCCGCCGCCGTCGCACAGGCGGCGACGACCAGCCACGGGAAGATCGCCCGAAACAGCCGGCGCCTGCGTGCCGCCGGCGGGTGGGACCGCAGCCCGGTGGTGATCGGGCCGATCGCCCCGCCCACCACGTCGAGCACGGTCTCCCTCGGGGCGACGGGAAGCAACTGGCCCCGGGTCTCCGAGTCGCCGAGACCGGTCACGATCGCCCATGCGCGGCCGAACCCCGCCCAGCGCTCGGCCGGCCCCTCCACGAACTCGAACCCTCGCACCCTGCGCCGCTCCAGGGACACGCTCCTGCGCGTGACCAGACCGCGCCCGGCGATCAGGTATCCCTCACTGGCGCGGAGTGTGAAGTCCCAGTTGAACACCGCGTACATGACCACGCCGACCACCGGCATGGCCAGGAGCAGCAGTACCAGGGCCGCGGCGAGCAGGGGCGGATGCGCCCAGAGCCACTCCCCCGCGCCCATCACGACCCGCCTGTCGATCTTGAGCTCGCCGCCCCACTGGAACGCCAGGCCCACGGCTCCGGCGACCAGCGCGAACGGGGTCAGCAGGTAGGAACCGGAGAGCGGGCCGTAGACGAGCCACTTCCGCGGCAGCACGAAGAACACCCGCTCGGGGGTCGCGTCACCCACCTCGTGACGGACGACGGCGGGGGCCGCCGGCTCCGCCGCGTCCGCGGCCGTGAGCTCACCCGGGCCGGACGCCGAGGCTGTCTCGCGCGCCTGGGCGCGTCTCGCCATGCGGGCGCGTGCGTGCCAGAGCAACACCGCCTTGAGCCGCTCCCCCTCCTCCACGGTGACCCCGTCGAGCTCGCCCTCCTGCTTGTCGTCGCCGCCGGCGCCGGTGTCGATCCGCAGGACGGCGATGCCGAGCAGGCGGTGCAGCGGCGGGGCACTGACGTCGACGCCGCGGATCCGCTCCAGCGGGATCGTCCGCACCGACCTGCTGATCAGCGACCGGGTGAGCTCCAGCCGATCACCGGCGATCCGGTAGGTGAAGGTGACCCAGCGCACGGCCGAGAACGCGACGGAGCCGACGACGCCCAGCGCCGCCCACACGAACGATCCCGGAGAGAACCCGCCGAGGAACAGGACACCGGCCAGCGGCAGGAAGAGCGAGGGCAGCATCCGGATCGGATCGGTCAGCAGCACCTTCGGGCTGAGCCGCAGCGACGGCCCCGTCCGGTCGGCCGGGCGAGCGGGATCAGGACGCGGGACGGATCCGGGAGACCCGGAACCGGACACCGAGGATTCGGCGCCCTCCCCCGCCCCGCCGGCCGAACGAGCGGGGTCAGGATCAGGGACGGACCCGGAACCGGGCACCGGGGGTTCGGCGCCCTCCGGCCGCTCCGCCGGTGAACGGTCGCTGGGGGATCCGGTCACGTCGCGTCGTCCCTGAGCTCTTCCGCGCGACGGGCGAGCCCCTCGGCCAGTTCGGCGGCGACCGCGTAGTCAAGGCCCTTGATCGTGGACGAGCCCGCGTGGGAGGCGGTGCGGATCTCGACGGTCGCCAGGCCCAGCATGCGCTCGAACCAGCCCTGCGCCTTGTCGACGGTCTGGATCCTGCTGACCGGCACGAACACCCATTCCCTGCTGAGCCACCCGGAACGGGCGTAGACGACGTCCTCGCTGAGCTCCCACCTGTGCACGGCGTACCGCCAGAACGGCTCGATGAGCGTGCCTGGCACCAGTAGCAGCACCATCAGCCACGGCAGCCACCAGATGTTGTCCAGCGCCCATCCGGGCAACCACGACCAGCGGCCCTCGTCGATCCACCTCGCCAGCAGGAAAGAGCCGCCCACCAGGAGAAGGGACCAGAGAATCCCCTCCGTCAGCCACAACGTGACCGCCTTGCGCGAGATCGGGTTGGCGGGGGCGCGCAGGGAGACCCGGGCACGCCCGGGAGTGCCCCTGCGACGTTCACCCGGCCGACCGGCCGCCGCGGCCTCCTCTGGGGCGGGGCTGTGCTCATCGGCTCGGTCGCTCACGCTGTCAGCCTAAACGGTCACGTCCCACGGGGCGCTCCGGCGGTGTGACGCAAAAAGTCCCGCCCGGAGCCCGGCGGGTCATCGCGGCAGGTCCGCGGGGCAGGCGCTCCGACAACGCGGCCCCCCCTTCCGCGATCCGGCATCGCCCGTTCTCCCTCCAGCCGGGCCGTGGATCGGAAAAGTGTCGGTGGCGCGGTACATGCTGGAGATCCGGAGACTACGGAGGGCGTGACCGATGACCTACGCGATCCAGGCCGAGGGCCTGGTGAAACGCTACGGGGAGACCCGGGCACTGGACGGGGTGGACCTCCTCGTTCCCCAGGGAAGGCTGCTCGGTGTGCTCGGCCCCAACGGGGCGGGCAAGACCACCGCGGTGCGCATCCTGGCGACGTTGCTCCGCCCCGACGCCGGCACCGCCGTCGTCGGCGGCTACGACGTGACGCGCCAGGCCCACCAGGTGCGTTCGCTGATCGGTCTGACCGGCCAGTACGCCGCCGTCGACGAGATGCTCACCGGCGTCGAGAACCTGGTGATGATCGGCCGCCTGCTGGGCATGACGCGCGCCGACTCCCGGGCGCGCGCGGGCGAGCTGCTGGAGCGCTTCGACCTGTCCGACGCCGGTGGACGGGCCGCCAAGACCTACTCCGGCGGCATGCGCCGCCGCCTGGACCTGGCCGCCAGCCTGGTCGGCCGCCCCCAGGTGCTCTTCCTCGACGAGCCCACCACCGGGCTCGACCCGCGCAGCCGCACGGACCTGTGGAGTGTGGTGCGCGGCCTGATGGCCGACGGTGTCACCGTGCTGCTCACCACCCAGTACCTGGAGGAGGCGGACCAGCTCGCCGACGACATCGTCGTCTTCGACCACGGCAGGGTCATCGCCTCCGGCACCTCCGACCAGCTCAAGGCGACCACCGGCGCCCAGGTCCTGGAGGTGCGCCCCGCACAGGCCGAGCACCTCGATCTGGTCGGCAAGGTGCTGGCCGACGTGCTGGGCGAGGTTCCCGACCTCAGCGGGGGCAAGGCCACCGCCTCCGTCCACGACCCCGCCACCGTCCCCGCGATCGTGCGCCGTCTGGACGAGCAGGGCGTCGTCGCCTCGGAGCTCGCACTGCGCAGGTCCAGCCTGGACGAGGTGTTCCTGGCCATCACCGGCCACCTGCCCGAGGACGAGGAGACCCCCGACAAGAAAGAAGAGGCGTTCGTGTGACCACACTGACGACGACCATCCCGCAGATGGCCGCCAAGCGCGTCACCCCCCTGGCGACTCTGCAGCAGACCATGACACTGGCCTGGCGCAGCCTGGTCCAGATCAAGCACAACCCGTGGGAACTGCTGGATCTGAGCATCCAGCCCATCATGTTCCTGCTGCTGTTCACCTACGTCTTCGGCGGCGCCATCTCCGGATCCACCGGCGACTACCTGCAGTTCGCCCTGCCCGGCCTGCTCGTGCAGAACGCCCTGTTCTACACGCTCTCCACCGCTATCGGCCTCAACACCGACATCACCAAGGGCGTCTTCGACCGGCTGCGGAGCCTGCCCATCGCCCGCACCGCGCCCCTGTCCGGGCGCATCATCGCCGACACCGTCAAGCAGATGTGGGCCTTCGCCCTGCTGATCGGCTTCGGCATGGTGCTGGGCTTCCGGGTCACCACCAGTTTCTTCGGACTGCTGGGTGCCCTGGCGCTGCTGGTCGTGGTCGCCCTGGCCATGTCCTGGATGTCGGTGCTGATCGGCCTGAAGGCCTCCAGCCCCGAGAAGGTGCAGATGATCGCCTTCTCCACGATGATGCCGCTGACCTTCACCAGCAGCGCCCTGGTGCCCTCCGCCACCTTCCCGTCCTGGCTGAAGACCTGGTCCGACCTCAACCCCGTCACGCACCTGGCGGACGCCATCCGCGGCCTGCTCATCGGCGGCGACGTCACCAGGGCCGCACTCTTCTCGCTGCTCTGGGCCGCCGGTTTCGCCGTGATCTTCGCCCCTCTGGCGATCCGCGCGTTCCGCAGCCGCGTCTAGGCGCCCTCCCCCGGAGTGCCCCCTGAGCGCCTCCCGGGTCTCTGCGCCCGGCGTGGCCGGGCGACGCCTCACCACGTCGGGGGCACTCCGGGGCGGCTCTCCCCGGGAGGCTCCAGACAGGCCGCTGCACGGAGTTTCCGCCAGGGCCGGGAAAACGGTCCGGCTGGATCCGGCAGGGGCGGGGTGGCCCATTGGAGGGGCGGCTCGGGGGCACAGCCGCCACGGGCGCTCCAGCCGCCGCGGATGTGCCAGTCGTCACGGCCGCCGGAAACGACGAGACGTCAACGACCCTCTCCTGAAGGAGGGGGCTTGAGGCGCAGCGATGCGCTTTACAAGCCCCGCGTTGACCAGCCCTAGCCATCACGAACTGGAGGTGTGATCCAGATGGCTACGTTTCATGTAAGTGAGCAGACCCACCGGCAGGTGCTTCCTCAGCCTGCCGCTCTGGAATCCGTGGGAGCAGACACGCCCGAGGGTGGGCACGAAACGGCTCACGGACTCCCGGCCACGCCGGGCACCGGCATGGAACCTGGGCGAGGGGAGACCGGTCCGGCCGCACCGCCGCACCGGCGTCACCCCGAGGGCGCCTCGGCGCCGGAGGGAGCGAACCGTGAGGTTCACCCGGCCGTGTTCGTCCTGGACGCCCGCGGCCACCCGCTCGACCCCTGTCACCCTGCCCGTGCCCGCCGCCTGCTGGCGGCCAGGCGGGCGGTGGTGGTGCGCCACACCCCGTTCGTCATCCGCCTCAAAGACCGGTCGGCTGCCGACTCCACCGTGGCAGGCGTACAGGTCGGTGTCGACCCCGGCTCCAAGCACACCGGCCTGGCGGTGTTCACCGGCCATGAGGGGAGCCGGGCCGGACGGTATGCGATCCAGCTCGACCATCGAGGCGCACTGATCCGCGACAGGCTCACCTCACGGGCCATACCGGCGCGGCAGACGGTCACGGAACCTGCGCTACCGCGCCCCCCGGTTCCTCAACCGCACCAAACCGAAGGGGTGGCTCGCGCCGTCCCTGCGACACCGCGTCGAGACCACCATGTCATGGGTGGCGCGGCTGACCCGGTGGGCACCCGTCACCGCCGTCCACGTGGAGAAGGTCTCCTTCGACACCCACACCCTCTCGGCGGGCAAGCCGTTGGAAGGAGTGGAATACCAGCAGGGCACCCTCGCCGGGTACGAGGTCCGCGAATACCTGCTCACCAAGTGGGGGCGCGCCTGCGCCTACTGCGGCGCGAGCGGCCTACCGCTCAACCTCGACCACATCCACCCCCGCAGCCGGGGCGGCTCCGACCGGATCAGCAACCTCACCCTGGCCTGCATCCGGTGTAACCAGACCAAGAACGCCACCCCCGTGCAGGAGTTCCTCAAGGACAAGCCCGAACTCCTGACGAAGATCCTCAAGCAGGCGAAAGCACCGCTGCGCGACGCCGCCGCCGTCAACACCACCCGCTGGGCACTGTGGCAGGCACTGAAGACCACCGGCCTACC